>DONB01000175.1:3375-3552 GCA_003510325.1 Thiobacillus sp.
GGCGGCCGCAGCAAGGGCAAGGCGCGCCTGCAGCGCCTCGAGGACCTGCAGTCGGTCGAGTACCAGAAGCGCAACGAGACCAACGAAATCTTCATCCCGCCGGGCGAGCGCCTGGGCGACAAGGTGATCGAGTTCAAGAATGTCTCGAAGAGCTTCGGCGACCGCCTGCTGATCGAC
>DONB01000269.1 GCA_003510325.1 Thiobacillus sp.
GTGCAGGTTGGTGGGGATGCCGCCCATCATGTAGTGCGCGGTGGGGGCGACGGGGATCGGCTTTTCGACCGGGTCGACGCCGGCGAAGCGGATCGACAGGTCGCGAATGCCCGGCAGCTTTTCCGCGATGGCCTTTTCGCCGAGGTGGTCGAGCTTGATGTCGACATAGTCCCCGCGCGGTCCGCAGCCGCGGCCTTCGGCGATTTCGATCGCGATGGCGCGCGCGACCACGTCACGTCCGGCGAGGTCCTTGGCGTGCGGTGCGTAGCGTTCCATGAAGCGCTCGCCATTTTTATTCAAGAGATAGCCGCCCTCGCCGCGCACGCCTTCGGTAATCAGGCAGCCGACTCCCGCAATCCCGGTCGGGTGGAACTGCCAGAACTCCATNNGCCATGCCCAGGCCGTCGCCGGTGTTGATGAAGGCGTTGGTGGAGGCGGCGAAGATGCGGCCTGCGCCACCCGTGGCCAGCAGGGTCTGCTTGGCTTCGAGGATGTAGGTCTCGCCGGTTTCCATTTCCAGCGCGGTCACACCCACGCAATCGCCGTCGGCGTCGCGGATCAGGTCCAGCGCCATCCATTCGACGAAGAAGTGGGTCTTGGCCCGCACGTTACGCTGATACAGCGTGTGCAGCAGCGCGTGGCCGGTGCGGTCGGCGGCGGCGCAGGTACGGGTGGCCTGCTCGCCGCCGAAGTTTTTCGACTGGCCGCCGAACGGACGCTGGTAGATCTTGCCGTTGTCCAGCCGCGAGAATGGCAGCCCCATATGTTCGAGTTCGTACACCGCCGTGGCGGCCTCGCGACACATGAATTCGATCGCATCCTGGTCGCCGAGCCAGTCACCGCCCTTGACCGTGTCGTACATGTGCCATTCCCAGCGGTCGTCGTCGACGTTGGCAAGTGCGGCCGTGATGCCGCCCTGTGCCGACACCGTGTGCGAACGCGTGGGAAAGACCTTCGACACCACCGCGACCTTGTAGTCGGAGCGCGCCAGCTGCAATGCCGCACGCAGGCCGGCGCCGCCGCCGCCGATGATGAGGGCGTCGAAACGGCGCGTGTTCATGCCGCACTCCACAAGCTGGCGGCGAGCCACGTCACGCTGCCGGCCAGAACGACGATCACCGCCAGGTACAAGGCCAGGCGCAGCCCGGTCGGACGGACATAGTCCATGAAGAGATCGCGCATTCCCACCCAGGCATGCAGCGCAAGGGCCGCAACCGCAAGCAGCATCCCCACGCGCAGCCACAGCGGCGCGAACAGCGCCTGCCAGCCGACGAAATCGGTCGGCAGCGAAGCGAGAAAATAAAGCATCAACACGGGCAAGGCGAGCGCCAGCACCACCGCGGTGGCACGCTGGAGCAGCCAGCTGCCGGTACCGGTATGCGAGCCGGTGGCGGACTTCATGCGAACAGCCTCCAGGCGGCCAGCAGCGTGACCAGCCCGCTCGCCAGCAGGACAGCCAGGCCGGTCTGCCGCGCATGCTTCAGGTCGGTGCCCCAATGCACATCCAGCGCCAGATGCCGCACGCCGGCCAAGACATGATGGGCAAACGCCCAGATCAAACCGAGCAGAACCAGCCGGACCAGCGGATGCGCCATCCAGTCGGCGATGCGCCGAAAACCGCTTTCATCCGCCAGCGACACCGACAGGCCCCACACCCCCAGCGGCAAGGCCGCAAACAGGAGCACGCCCGACACCCGATGCAGGATCGACACCCAGCCGGCCAGCGGCAGGTGGATGCGGAACAGATTGAGATAAACGGGGCGCGCGATCGGTTTCACGGCACGGTTCGGTGTCGGGTTGGCCGCTTAGCGACGCTTGGCGGGCGCCTTGACCTTCTTCAGCGGCGCCTTGCTCGCCTGCTTCGTCGCGGTGTTCTTCGCCACGCTCTTCTTCGCCACGCCCTTCTTCACTGCGGGTTTCCTCGTCGTGGCCTTCGCCGCCTTCGCCACGGCCTGCGGGACGCGCAGGGCCAGGCGCGGGTCGAACGGCTTGGGCAGGATGTAGTCCGGGCCGAATTTCAGCTTCGAGAGCTTGTAGGCCTTCAACACCGAAGCGGGCACCGGTTCGCGCGCGAGCTCGGCCAGCGCATGCACGGCGGCGATCAGCATGGCCTCGGTGATCTGTTTGGCGCGCGCGTCGAGTGCGCCGCGGAAGATGAACGGAAAGCCCAGCACGTTGTTGACCTGGTTGGGGTAATCCGAACGTCCGGTCGCCATGATGAGGTCGCTGCGCGCGGCCTTGGCCTTTTCGGGCGCGATCTCGGGATTGGGGTTGGCGAGCGCGAAGACCACCGGCTTGTCGGCCATGCTTTTCACCATCGCCGGGCTCACCAGGTTGGCGCCGGAGACCCCGACGAACACGTCGGCACCCTTCATCGCGTCCTCCAGCGTGCGCAGCTTGGTCTGGCGCGCGTAGGCCTTTTTGAAGCTGTTGAGGTCGCTGCGTGCCTTGTGCACCACCCCCTTGGAATCGACCAGCAGGATGTTGGACTTTTTCGCCCCCATCGCCACCAGCAGATTGAGCGACGCGATGCCCGCCGCACCGGCCCCCAGGCAGACGATCTTTGCGCTGTCCAGCGTCTTGCCCTGCACGTGCAGGGCGTTGATCAGGCCGGCGCAGATGATGGTGGCGGTACCGTGCTGGTCGTCGTGGAACACCGGGATGTCGAGTTTCTTCTTCAGCGCGGCCTCGATCTCGAAGCAGTGCGGTGCAGCGATGTCCTCGAGGTTGATGCCGCCGAAGGTGGGCGCGATCGCCTCCACCACCTTGATGAAATCCTGCGGGGTCCTGGCGTTGACTTCGATGTCGTAGACGTCGATGCCGGCGAACTGCTTGAACAGCACGCCCTTGCCTTNNAGATTGCCCAGGCCGAGGATCGCGGTGCCGTCGGTGATCACCGCGATCAGGTTGCCCTTGTTGGTGTAGTCGTAGGCCTTCGCGGGATTTTTGGCGATTTCCAGCACCGGCTGCGCCACCCCCGGGGTGTAGGCGAGCGACAGGTCAGCCTGGGTGGAACAGGGTTTGGACGATTCGACCGAAAGCTTGCCGGGCTTGGGCAGGCGGTGGTAATCGAGGGCTTTTTTCTTGAGGTCGGCTTGGCTCATGATGGCGATGCGAGCAGGATGAACAGGCCCTCATTATCGCGGATAAATCCGCGTTCTGCCCTGCGGCGACGTGCGGCGCGTCAGTCTTTCCAGATTTTCAGCTGGCTACGCAGGCGTGCCACGGCCTGGGAATGCAGCTGACACACGCNNATTCATGTCCTGCTCGTAGTACATGCCCATCATGCTGCGCTCGCGCTCGGGCAGATGGTGAATGGCTGCGATCAGGCTGTCGCGAAATCCTTCGTCCTCCAGCACCGAAAGCGGATCGCTGCTGCCGTCGACCAGGTAGCGTTCCAGGAAGCTGGCGCTGTCCTCGTCCGAGAAGTCTTCGTAATAGAGCAGCTGGGAACACTTCACGTCGCCCAGCATGGATTGATACTGATCGATCGGCATGCCCAGCTCGGCCGAAATTTCCTGCTCGGTCGGCGACTTGCCGTTGCGCTGCTCGAGCCTGTGGATGGCGGATTCGATCTGCCGGGATTTTTGCCGCACATGGCGCGGCAGCCAGTCCGCCTCGCGCAGTTCGTCGAGCATGGCACCGCGGATGCGCTGGGTGGCATAGGATTCGAACTGGGCGCCCTGGGTGCCGTCGAAGCGGCCGACCGCGTCCAGCAGGCCGATCAGCCCGACCTGGATGAGGTCGTCAACCTCGACGCTGGCGGGCAGGCGCGCCATCATGTGATACGCAATGCGCTTGACCAGCGGCGCATATTTAGTGACTTGCTCGTCTTGCGACGACGGTTTACCAGCCATGTTTCAGGTGTGTCCTGTTTTATTTACAAGCCCTCAGGCTCGTCTCCTCGCCTGCCATTCTAACGGCTAGCACGGCAAATGCATCATCCTCGTTTTCCGCACGGAAAAGCACGTCCGCAAAGCCCTGTCCAAGAAACCGGCAACACGCTACCCGCACCCGCTCGCACGCGCCGGGGTCGCCCAGCAGGCCGACACAGGATACGCGCGCCCGCTGCGCCAGCGTCTTGAGCACCGCATAGGCGTGCCGCATCGATTCGTCGCGATGCCGGATTTCGATGGTCACCGCGTGCACCGCGTCCGGCCGCAGGCCCAGGCCGGCGCCGCACCAGCCGGCGTCGAATATCACATGATCGTACGCGAGCATCACGCCATGCAGGGCAGGTTCATCCGCCTGCAGGCCTGGCGCATACCATCCTTTTCCATACGGCTGGGACAGGGTATGCAGCTGTCCGCGTTCGAGCTGACGCCGCCAGTCGAACAGGCTGCGCGTCGTGGCGTCGGCAAACAGGCGGCCCTGCGTGTCGACCAGCAGGGATTCGTGGCCCATTTGGTGCAGGGCATGCGCCAGGCGAACGCTGGAACCGGTCGATTCGGAAAAACAGTGGATACAGGACACGGGCTGCCGCGCGCTGCGCCGGCGCAGCCCGGCGGCCTGGTCAGCCGGCACGTGTACCCTTCAGGGTATGCGCATCCTTCAGTGGCTGACGCTCCGCGCGTTCGGCCTCGACGCCGGCAAACAGCGGCCAGTCCTCGGCCTCGAGCGCATAGGGCGTGGCAAGCTGGCCGCCCTTCAGGGCGCGGTCGACCAGATAGGCGGCGCTGGGCGCATGCAGGTCTTCCGGCACACGCTGGCCGCCGCTGATATAAGCCAAAGGCAGGCGATGGCGAATCAGGCTGTCGAGCGCCGCCCCCGGCTGCGGGGTTTCGTCGAGCTTGGTGAGGATGCACGCCACCGCGCCCTGGCCGAAGCGCAGCATGGCCTGCTCGATCGCCGCGCCCTGCTGGCTGGCGGAGATCACCGCAATGCGGCGCACGCCCAGCGCATCGAGCGCCTGCGCCTCGCGGGTGCGCGGGTCGGACGGCGCAAAGCCGGCCGTATCGATCAACACCAGTTTTTTGTCAGTCAGATCGGCCAGCAGCAAGGCCAGCCTCGATTGATCCTGGGCGACATGCAGCGACACGCCCAGCAGGTCGGCATACACCGACAATTGCGCGGTCGCGCCGATGCGATACGCGTCGGCCGCCACCAGCGCCACCTGGCCGGCGCCGTGCGCGTCCACGCCGCGTGCGGCGAGCTTGGCCAGCGTGGTGGTCTTGCCCGATCCTGTCGAGCCCACCAGCGCATAGCGACCTCCCCTGGCCAACAGACCGGCTTCGCGCGACGCCACCGGCAGGTTGCGGATCAGCACCTGGCGCAGCCAGCGTTGGGCGGTCTCGGCGTCGAGCCCGCGCGGCAGGCGCGCGGCCAACGTGCGCGCCAGCGTGCTGCCGAAGCCTGCGGCGAACAGGGTCTGCATCACCGCCACCCGCGCCGGATCACGCCGCCGGCTGGCGCCCCAGGCGAATCCTGCCAGTTGGTTCTGCAGCATGCCGCGCAGACGGCCGAGCTCGGCCAGGATGCGCGAGCTTCCGGCACTGTCCTGCGTTTCGCCGAGCGCCGCCACGGTCAGATCGCCGTAGGCGCTGGCCACCAGCTCGACGCCCTGCGGATGCGGACGGGTAGACAGCACCACGGCGTCGTCGCCCAGTTCGCGGCGGATGCGCGCCAGGCCTTCGCGTGCATTTGCGGCAACGAACACCTGCGTGCTCATTCAATGTCCCCCATCGTCAATTCGGTGCTCACCTGCACCATTTTATCGGCAGGCACCTCGGCATAGGCAATCACCGAAAGCCGCGGCAGGGTGCGCCGCAGCAGCCGCGACAATATCGCGCGCAGGCCGGGCGAGGTCAACAGCACCGGCGGATGGCCCGCCCCTTCCTGTTCGGCCAACGCCCGCTCGGCCGCGTCGTTCAGGGCGTCCAGCGTGGCGGGCGACAGCAGGGCTTCGCCTTCGTCGCCCATCTCGTTCAGCAGCCGGGTTTCGGTCGCAGCCGCCAGGCCGATGACGTGCAGGTTGCCGCTGCCTTCGAACAGACGATCGACGATGCTGCGGCCCAATGCGGCGCGCACGGTTTCCACCAGATCCTCGATCGTCTGGCTCTTGGGCGCGCGCGCCGCCAGCGTCTCGAACAGCGTGCGGGTATCGCGGATCGAGACGTTCTCTGCGATCAGCTGCTGCAGCACCGCCTGCACACTGGTCAGCGGCAGATGGCGTGGCGTCACGTCCTCGACCAATNNCCCAGCGTATCGAGCAATTGCTGCACCTCGGTGCGTCCCAGCAATTCCGGGGCATGCTGGCGGAACACGGCCTCGACCTGGCGCGCGATCAGTTCGGCAGGATCCAGCACCACGAAGCCGCGCAGTTCGGCCTCCTCCTCGCGTCCGGTCTCGATCCAGATTCCGGACAGGCCGGTCAGCGGGTCCGTTCCGGGCATTCCGTCGAGCCGCCCCAGCACGTCGCCCATGTCGACCGCCAGCACCTGGCCGGTCGGCAGTTCGTCGTGCGCGACGTCGACGCCCTTCAGCGTGATTCGGTAGGTATTGGGCTTGAGGTCGAGGTTGTCGCGNNCGCGGATCAGCGGTACCACCAGCCCCATGTCGGTGGCGAAGCGACGGCGCGCTTCGGTGATCTTCGTCAGCGCCGCCCCGCCCTGGTTGCGGTCGACCAGCGGAATCAGCCGATAGCCGACTTCGAGCGCCAGCACGTCGACCGGCGGGATGTCGTCCCAGGTGACGTCGAGCGGCGCGGGCTCCGCTTCGATCAGCTCCAGCGGCTCGGCCTCGTACACCGTGTTCTGACGGCGCATCAGCCAGATGCCGAGTCCGCCCAGCACCACGGCGATCGTCAGGAAGGCCAGATGCGGCGTGCCCGGAATCAGTCCCAGCACGCCCAGCACGGCAGCGGCGATGTACAGCGTCTGCGGACGGCCGAAAACCTGGGTGGAAAATTCGCGCGACAGGTCCTGCTCGCTCGACGCGCGGCTGACCACGATGCCGGCTGCCGTCGAGATGATCAGCGCCGGAATCTGCGTCACCAGCCCGTCGCCCACCGTCAGCAACGCATAGCGCCCGAGCGCTTCGCTCAGCCCCAGGTTGTGCTGGAACAGTCCGACCAGCACGCCGCCGACCAGATTCACCAGCAGGATGATGATGCCGGCGATGG
>DONB01000161.1 GCA_003510325.1 Thiobacillus sp.
ATTCCGCACTGCCACCTCCGCCCAGGGCGGCCTCGTCGTCATGGGCGGCGTGCCAGGCGTGGCGGCGGGCTCGCGGGTACAGCTGCGCGACCACGCCGGCCGCATCCGTTCCGGCCTGGTGATCCGCTCGGCCGACGACGCGGTGCTGGTGGAAGTGTTCGAAGGCANNACGCGCGTGCGTATCCGCGCGAATTCATCCAGACCGGCATCTCCGCCATCGACGGCATGAACGCGCTGACGCGCGGGCAGAAGCTGCCGATCTTTTCTGGCGGAGGCCTGCCGCACAACCGCGTGGCGGCGCAGATCGTGCGCCAGGCCAGGCTGCTGGGCGAGGAGGCGGCCGAGTTCGTGGTGGTGTTCGCTGCCTTCGGCGCCTCGCACGCCGACGCGCGTTTCTTCCAGGAAAGCTTCGAGGAAAGCGGCGTGCTGAACAAGGTGGTGATGTTCCTCAACCTCGCCGACGAACCGGTGATCGAGCGTCTGCTGACGCCGCGCGCAGCGCTCACCGCCGCCGAATATCTCGCCTTCGATCTCGACTACCACGTGCTGGTGGTGATGACCGACATGACCGCCTACGCCGAAGCCTTGAGGGAAGTCGCGGTGCTGCGCGGCGACGTGCCGGCGAGGAAGGGCTATCCCGGCTATCTCTACTCGGATCTGGCCGAGATCTACGAACGCGCCGGGCGCATCAAGAACCGGCGCGGCTCGATCACCATGATCCCGGTGCTGTCGATGCCGTCCGACGACATCACCCACCCGATTCCCGACCTCACCGGCTACATCACCGAAGGCCAGATCGTGCTCGGGCGCGAGCTTGCCAACCAGGGCGTGTATCCGCCGGTGACGGTGCTGCCATCCTTGTCGCGCCTGATGAAGGACGGCGTCGGCAAGAACTTCACCCGCGAGGACCATCCGCACGTCGCCAGCCAGCTGTTCGCCAGCTACGCCAAGGCGCTGGAAGTGCGCGGCCTGGCTGCCATCATCGGCGCCGAGGAGTTGAGTGACGCCGACCGTCGCACGCTCGAATTCGCCGACGCCTTCGAACGCCGCTTCATCGGCCAGGGCGAGGACGAGGATCGCAGCATCCACGAAACGCTCAACCTCGCCTGGGATCTGCTGTCGATGCTGCCGGCCGAATCGCTGATCCGCGTCTCGGAAGAAGAACTGGCGAAGTATCACAAGGGGGCGGCGTGAAAAAGATGCAAGTTACAAGATGCAAGATTCAAGGAAAAACAGTGAGCTACGCTCGACCGTTGCTGTTCCGTTTTCACCTTGTATCTTGCGTCTTGAATCTTGCGTCTGCCGAAGGCGGCGCATGAAGAAGCGCCTGTCCGTTCCGCCGACCAAAAGCGCGCTGCTGCAGGTCGGTCGCCAGGCGCGCTTTCTCGAGCAGGGCCGGCAGATGCTGGAGAAGAAGCGCGACCTCTTGACCCGCCTGGTATACGAGCGGTTGGCGCAATACCGCGAACTGCGCGCGCAGACCCAGCGCGAGCTCGCCGAAGCGTATCGCTGGCTCGGCATCGTGCAGATGCGCATGGGCGGGCAGATGCTGCACCAGGCGTCGGTGGGCCTGAAACCGGCGGTGGCCATCAAGGTGGTGGCGCGCTCCAGCGTCGGCGTGGAATATCCCAGTGTGACCGCCGAGCCCCTGCCTTTGCAGCCAGTGGGCCTGATGTGGACCGACGTCAGCTTCGACGAGGCACGGCTGCGCCTGCGCGAGCTGACGGTGACCCTGGCGCGGCTGGGCCAGGCGGAAAATGCGCTGTGGCGCCTGCTCGCCGCCAGCCGCAAGACGCAGAAGCGGGTCAACGCGCTGAAGTACAACATCATCCCGCGCTATCAGGCGACGGTGCAGCACATCCGCGCCGCACTGGAGGAGGACGAGCGCAACACCCTGTTCCAGATCAAGGTGCTGCGCGAACGCTAGCCTCCGCGCTTTATGGTGACGGCTGTCCCGGAGGGGGCGTGGAAGCCGGGGGAATAAAAACGAAGCGCCAGTCGGCGTAGCTGGCCGCACCGGAAAACGCCTCGTTTGCCGGCGTGAAACCCGCCTTCTTGAAGGGACGCTCGGTCGACCTGCTGGCCACGCCCACGATGCCCTGCGTGTCGGGCGTCCGGATCAGCGCAAACTCGTCGCCGGTCATGGGGTCGCGCCAGGCGCGACGCAGGTGCCGTACGATGTCCGGGCGGCGATCGTCTTCCAGCAGCTCGTCGAGGCTGCGCGGCAGCCGCGGCTGCGCGGGGTCGAGTTCGTAATAGCTGCGGATCGCCTGGCGGTACTGGCCGCCGATGTGCAGCAGTTCGGCTTCACGGGCACGTTGCGCCTCGGTGCGCCACACGCTACCGGCTGCGCCGAGGCCCATCCCGATCAGCGCGATCAGCATCAGCACATACAGATAGGTGAAGCCGGACTGGGCAGATTTACCACTCGGCATAGGGGCTGCCGTCGACCGCCGTTCCCGGCGCGCCGCTCCGGATGTCGTATACCGCGCCGGCAGCATCGCCCGACGGCGCCACGATCTGCCAGGTGTCCGCCCGCTCGGTGACGGGATCGACCGGCACCGCGCGCAGATAGCGTGCGTTCACCAGTTCGTCCAGGCTGTCGGGATAGCGGCCGCGGTCGCCGTGGTATTTGTCGATGGCATCGCGCATGACGGCGAGGTCCTGCCTGAGGATGGTGTCGCGCGAGCTTTCCAGGTGGTTGAAGTAGCGCGGCACCGCGAGCGTCAGCAGCAGTGCGATGATGGCCATCACGACCAGCAGTTCGACCAGCGTGAATCCTTGTGCCGCCGGTTTCGGCATGGGGTCACCACTCACGATATGGCACTCCGTTCAGGCCCGTCTGCGGCGACAGCGAATACACGTCGTACACGTCGCGCCCGGCAGCGGGGGCATCGGGCGGGCTGGCATAGCTGCGCAGCCCCCAGGTGGAGGCGGGCGCCGCAGCCGGGTCGGGAAAAAACGGATCGCGCGGCAGGCGGCGGAGGAAATAGAGTTTGCTCGCGTCGGGCTTGGTCTTGTCGGCCTCGCCCTGCCACAGCGCATCGAGATCGGGCGGGTAGCCGCTGGCATCGGCCGCAGCCTCGATGCGGCCTTCCCTGACGCCTTGCCGGTAGGCATCGAGCGCGGTGCGGATCTGCCGCAGCGCTTCGCGCAATTCGGTCTCCTTCTGGCGCTGCTGCACCAGTTGCGCGAACGGCACCGCCACGCTGGCCAGCAGCGCGAGGATGGCCAGCGTGACGACCAGCTCGATCAGGCTGAATCCGGCGTTNNGGCTTAGTCGGCCGCTTCCGGCTGCGGCGCAGCCTGCGGGGCGTCGTCGGCAGTCGGCTGCGGTGCCGGCTCGAACGGCGGCGCGGACGGCATGCCGGGCGGGATCGGCTGCGTGAGCGGCAGGGCCGTCTGTTCGGATGCAGGCGCCATCGGCGTCGGCAGCCCGCCGCCGATGGAATTTTCGGTGCCGCCGCGGAATTCGGTCAGCGCAGGCTGGCGGGTGGCGTCGCTGCGCAGCACGCGCGGCGTGATCAGCAGCACGATTTCGGTCTTGCTGCGTTCGTCGCGCTGGCTGGAGAACAGCCGCCCCACCAGCGGCAGGTCGCCCAGCCCCGGCACGCGGCTGGCGGTGCTGCGATCCTCGTCCGAGATCAGGCCGGCCAGCACCTGGGTTTCGCCGTCCTTCAGGCGCAGCGTGGTGCCGGTGTTGCGGGTGCCAATCTGGTAGGTCAGCGTGCCGCTGTTGCTACGGATCTCGCGCACGATGTTGGACACCTCAAGTCCGACCTTGATCTGCACGTCGTCGCGCATCAGCACGCTGGGCTCGACGTCGAGCTTCAGGCCCACGTCCAGATACGACACCGATTCCGAGATCACGCCGGTCGAGGTGGTATTGGACGTGATCACCGGCACCTTGTCGCCGATGTGGATCTTGGCCTTTTCGCGGTTCTTCACCCGGATGCGCGGATTCGCCAGCAGATTGACGTCGCTGTCCTCCTTCTTCAGGTTGACCTGCGGAGTGTTCATCGTGATGTCGGCGCCGGTGATATGGCGCAGCTTGTCCACCGTCAGCGGCAGCGGCGACAGCGTGGTGTTGGTGGTGACCACCGGCGCCCCCACGGTCGACGAGGTCGCAGTTTCGGTGGTGATGGTGTTGAGCAGCGAGAACTGGTTGGGATACTGCACCCCGAGGTCGAGCAGGCGGCCGCGTTTCACTTCCAGCACTTCGACCTCGAGCATCACCTCCGGCTCGGCCAGGTCCTGCACCGCGATGATCTTCTCGGCCAGGCGGATGGCGGCAGGCGTGTCGCGCATCACCAGCAGGTTCAGCCGCTCGTCCACATACAGATCCTTGGCCTTGACCAGCGTACGCAGCATCGCCATGGTGGACTTGGCGTCGGCGTTGCCCAGATAGAAGCTCTTCACCAGCAGCTCCTGGTATGCCTTCTGTTTCTGCGGCTGATCGGGATAGATCAGCAGGGTGTTGGCGTTGACCACCTTCTTCGACAGCTGGCCGGTCATCAGGAGCATGTCCACCGCGTCGGCGATCGGCGTGTTGCGCGCGAACAGCGTGGCTTTCACGTCCAGCCGCACATCCTTGTCGAAAATGAAATTGATGCCCGACTGCCGCGCGATCATGTCAAACACGTTGCGCAGCGGCGCATCGCGGAATTCCAGCGTGATCGGCTTGCGGTAGGCCGCGTCGAGCTCGCGCGGATTGAGTTCGTCGGCGCTGCGTGCCGACTGGATCTGTTGCAGCAAGGCCAGCGCCCCGGCGTGCCCGGGCGCCTGCGCCAGGATCAGGCGTGCGGCCTGTTCCGCTTCGTCGGGCCGGCCGGCGGCCAGCGCCTGATTCGCCGTCTGCAGGTTCAACTGGTGCTGGCGCACCGCGGCGAGATTGGACAGCAGCGTGCCGGCACGCGGATTTTCGGGATGCAGACCCAGGACTTTTCGCAGCGTGGCCTCAGCCGCATCGTAGCGGCCTGCGTCCAGGTCCAGCTGGGCCTGGGTCAGGAGCTGGCTGGTCAGACGTTCGCGCTGCGTATGGTAATAAGCCTTGAGCTCGATGTTGTCGGGCTCCTTCGCCAGCTCCGCACGCAGGCGGGCGATGCCGGCTTCGGCCTTGCCCGCGGCGATCAGTTCGCGCCCTTCGTTGAGGCCGGTGCTGGCGCATCCGGCCACGCTCAGGGCGAGCAGCGCGGTGATCAGAATGGAATGGCGGATGGGCAACAACTCAATCTCCTGTGCGCAGGCTGCGCGTCTGGTCCAGCGGTAGGTAGGTGAAATTCAGCAGGCCGCCGGACACCGGTTCCAGCCGCCACACGCCGTCGAGCACCTGGCCTGCGCGCACGCTCACCGGGAGCTTGCCGCGTGCGAGGTAATACGTGGTCTGGCCGGCGTCCTGCCAGCGCCCCATGTAGCTGAACGGCAGCGCGGGCGCCTGCGGCGGCGGGGGCGGCACGACGGGTGCAGGCGGTGGCGGGGGCGGCGGCACATACCAGGTCTGCTCGGGAAACAGGTTGGCGCGGAACAGGGCCAGCCGCGGCGTCGCGTCCTGCGCCTCGGCCGGCGCACGGGCGGGCGCTGTTGCGGCGGCAGCAGGCGCGGGCGAGCGTGTGCGCGTCATCGGCGCGGCCACTTCGATCAGGTCGCCCTCCGCTTCGCCTGCCGGTTCGTTGAATGCCAGCCAGGCCGACCACGCGACCACGCCTGCCAGCGCGGAGAACATGATCGCGCGTCGCGTGTTTTCGGTCATGGCGCGGCCTCCACGAACAGGCTCATGCGCAGTTCGGCCTGAAGTTCGCTTTCCTCGATGCGTTCGCGCTTGATCTTCAGCTCGTCCAGCGTCAGATTGGGCAGGCGTTCAAGGCTCGCGGCGAGAAAGGCATGCAGGGCCGGATACGGCGCTTCGACCGGCAGCACCAGTTGCCAGCGCGCGAGCGTCGTCCCTGCCTGCGGCGCCACGCTGTACTGGCCGCGGGGCAGCGCCAGCCCGTGCGCCTGCGCCAGTTGTTCCAGTTCCCCGATAAGCTGCGACGCTTGGCCGGTGGGCGGCAGCAGGCTCAGCGGATTGAGCGGGGGCGGTGCAGGGTCCCGGTCGTATGCGGCCGAGGCGGCGGCCAGACGCAGTGCGTCGAGCTTTTCCTGCTGCGCGATGACGTCCCGCTGTACGGCCCCCACCTGGATCACTTGCAGCAGCAATGCGGCCGCGAGCAAGCCCAGCCCGACCAGCCCGGCGGGGCCCAGACGCCGACTCCATTGATGCATGTGCCAGCGCAGCGCGTTCATGCCCCCAACTCCAGCAGAAGATTGAAGCGCACCGGTTTTTCGGCGTTGTCCGCCTGCACCTCGTGCTGGGTCAGTGCGGCGCGTCTGATCCCCGGCTGTTGTTGCAGGATCTCGATGAATTCGACGGCATCCGCCAGCTGCCGCGCTTCGGCCACCAGCTTGACGTGCGACTTGGCCTGCAGCGCGTCCAGCGAAACCAGGGCCACCTTGCTGCTGCGTGCGGCAGACAGGGCATCGAACACGGGTTGCCAGGAATAGGCCAGCTGCGCCTTGATGCGCGCATCGGCGGTTTGCGCAGCTGTGGCGGCGGGAACGGCGGGCCTCGCCGCTGCACGAGGTTGTTGCCGCTCGAGCGCGGCGACCTGCATCGCCAGCCCGGCTTCGGTGGCGCGCGCCGCCTGCAGATTGCTCCAGGCCCAGGCCAGGGCCGCCACGCCGGCCAGTGCCAACGCGATGCCCAGCCTGCCGGGGCGCGACGGACGCGCATGGAAATCGAAATCGAGACGCGCCACCTTTATATCCCCGCCAGCGCCAGCGCGCCGTGTGCCTGGCCGGCATGCGGCAGCACCTGCCAGCGTGCATGGCGGGCGACCGGGGTGGATACGGCGCCCACTCCCAGTGCCTGGATCCACACCGTGGGCAGCGCGGACGACGTCGCCCAGGCCGATTCGCGTGCGACCAGATCGGGCAGGGCGGCGGCCCAGTCGGCGTCGGCCGGTTGTCCGGCGACGTGCTGCCAGTAGCCGTTGGTCGCGCCGAACAGGCTCAACCAGCCCGTCTCGNNCCCGAGTGCCCACCAGCCATCGAAAGTCTTCGGCAGACGCCGTGCGGCGATGCTGGCGAGCGGGCGGAGCGCGACGTCGCGGAAGCCGTGGCGCGCCAGCAGGGCATCGAGCTGCTGCGCGAAGGCCTCATCCACGGCCGCGCCCATGAGGCCATACTGCGGCGGCTGGCTGTATACCTCGATTCGCCAGCGCAGGGCCTCGTCGCCGTAGATCTCGCGCAGACTGCCGGCCACCAGCGCGCGTTCCTCGGCGTGCGCCAGCGCCTTGCCGGGCGGCGGCGTCAGCACGTGACGCACGAAATGCTGCGACAGCACCACTTCGGCGCGGCGGCCGTGCCAGGCCGGGTCACTCAGCGCCTCGTCAAGCAGGGGCAGCAGGCTCGCAGCGCTGCGCTCGTGCGTGGCCAGCACGCGCGACTCGTTGGCGCGCAGCAGGGCCACCTCGCCGGGTGCCAGCGCGATGCGTAGCGTTTCAGCCGACCAGCGTGACACGATTGACCTCCTCCAGCGTGGTGTCGCCCGACTTCGCCAGCGCGAGCGCCGCCTCGCGCAGGCTGCGGGTGCCGCCGCGGCTGGCGGCTTCCTTGATCTGACCGATCGGCGCGCGCGCCACGATCAGTTCGCGCAGCTCGTCGGTGAGCAACAGGATTTCGGCGATCGCGCGCCGTCCCTTGTAGCCGCTACCGCGGCAATGACCGCAGCCACCGCCTTGGCGGAATGTGAAATCGCGGGTTTTCTCGGGCGTCAGCCCCGACAGCTCCATGAGTTCGGCCGACGGCACGTCGGGGACCGCGCAATGCGGGCAATTCACCCGCAGCAGACGCTGCGCGACGATGCCGTTCAAGGCCGAGACGAAGCTGTAGGGGTCGACGCCCATGTGGATGAAGCGGCCGATCACGTCGAACACGTTGTTGGCGTGCACCGTGGTGAACACCAGGTGGCCGGTCAGCGCCGACTGCACCGCGATCTGCGCGGTGTCGGCGTCGCGGATCTCGCCGACCATGATCTTGTCGGGGTCGTGGCGCAGGATCGAGCGCAGGCCGCGCGCGAAGGTCAGGCCCTTCTTCTCGTTGACCGGGATCTGCAGCACGCCGGGCAGCTGGTATTCGACCGGGTCCTCGATGGTGATGATCTTGTCGCGGCCGTGGTTGATTTCCGAGATGGCGGCGTACAGCGTGGTGGTCTTGCCCGAGCCGGTGGGGCCGGTCACCAGCAGCATGCCGTAGGGCTCGGCCGCCAGCTTGCGGATGCGTGCCAGCGTTGCGCCGGCGTAGCCCAGGCCTTCCAGCGTGAGGCCGGAGAGCTCTTCGGACAGCGCCTGCCGGTCCAGAATGCGCAGCACCGCGTCCTCGCCGAACACGCTCGGCATCACCGACACCCGCACGTCGATTTCGCGCCCCTGCATCGCCACCTTGAAGCGGCCGTCCTGCGGCACCCGGCGCTCGGCGATGTCGAGTTCGGCCATGACCTTGATTCTGGAGACCGCCTGCTCGGCCACTTCCAGCCCCGGCGCGTGGGCGATGTGCGAGAGCACGCCGTCGATGCGGTATTTCACCGTCAGCCCGCGTGGATCGGTTTCCAGGTGGATGTCGGAGGCGCCGGCTTTCAGCGCGTCGTACAGCGTCGAGCGCACCAGCCGCACTACCGGGCTGGTGTCCTCGGCGATGCTGGCGAACGACAGCGCCTCGGCGCCGGAATCCTGCGCAGCCTGCGCGCTGCCGTCCCCCATCCCTTCCATCGCACGCAGGCCTTCCTCGTGGCGCGCCAGCAGGGCGGCGAGATCGGCAGGGTGGGCGAGGCCGGTCTTGAACGGCCCCCCCAGCACGTGTGCGGCGTAGGCGCGGCTGGCGCCGTCCCACGGGTCGGCCAGCAGCAGCCACAGCAGGCCATCGGCATCGTGCGCGGCCAGGCAGTGCCGGCGAACGGCATCGTTGAAGTTCAGCCGGCTGAAATCGACCGCCAGCGCATTCAGCGCCGTCATCTCGAATGCCGGCTGATGGCTGTGCGCGGCCAGCAGATGCAGGGTGGCCTCGGCGTCGAGGCCGAACTGCTCCTGCACGCGCAGCATGACGGCCTGACCGGCGGCGTGCGCTTCCTGCCGCAGGCTCGCCAGTGTGGCGGGGGTGAGGGCGGGGTGCGGCGCGTTCACTGGATCGATCCCGCCAGCTCGAAAATCGGCATGTAGAGCAGCACCACGATGAGGCCGATGGTCAGGCCGATGAACACCATCAACANNCAGCAGCCGCGCCGCCACCGGCGTGGTCAGTTCGCCGCGTGCGAAGGCGGCCGAGATGGTTTCGCCGCGGCGCATCGCGTCCATGGCCGTCGCGGCGCCGTGGCGCAGCTGCGCGGACAGCAGGCCGGACACCATGCCGAGCGCCTGGACGACCGGGATGCCGCCGACCAGCAGCATGCCGAGGCTGCGATAGAACCGGGCCAGTTCGAAGGTGCGCAGGTGTTCGCCGATCGCGGGGATGCGCCAGGCCAGCCGGGTCAGCGCCGCGCGGGTGGCGGGCTGGGCCAGCGCCAGCACGATGCCAGCCACGATCGCCACCGCCCCCAGCGCGATCCAGGCACCGTGCGCCTCGACCGCCTCGCCCCAGGCCAGCAGCATCTGCGACATCCATGGCAGGTCGCGCCCGGAGTCGGCGTACACCGTGGCAAAACGCGGCACCACATAGCCGAGCAGGAAGCCGATCACCAGCGTGCCGACGCCGATCAGCAGCAGCGGATAGATCGATGCCGNNCGATCTGGTTCTGGTAGCCGACATAGCGGGCCAGCGCCGGCGACAGGTCGCCGGTGCTTTCGGCCGCGCGCACGGTGGCGGCATAGAGCGGGGGAAAGGCGTCGCCCTGCGCCGCGAGCGCCGCCGAAAAGGGGCGGCCTTCGCGCATGGTGGCAAGCAGGCGTTCGATCAGCTGGCGCGATTCGGCACGGCTTTCCTTCTCGGCCAGCGTGTCCAGCGCCTCGGTCAGCGTGAGTCCGGCATCGAGCAGCGCGATCAGCTCCTGCGTGAACAGCAACAGTGGAAAACGGGTGCGCCGTGCAGCCAGCCAGGTGCCGCGCTCGGCAACGATGGACAGGATCTGCGCGCCTTCGCGCTGCAGCCGTGCCATCGCTTCGGCCTCGTCGAGCGCCTCCACCGTCAGCGCGGTGACGCCGGCGCCGGGACGCAGGGCTTTGATTCGATAGCGCATTTACCAGTTGCCGATGTCGGCGCCTTCGCCGCTGCCGCCAGCCGTGCCGTCACGGCCCATGGAAAATACGTCCACTTCGCTGTGCTCGCCCGGCATGCGGTACTGGTAGGGCTTGCCCCAGGGGTCGTTCGGCACGGCCTTTTTCAGGTAGGGACCGCCCCAGCGCGGCTCCTCGGCGGGCTTGACGTTCAATGCGGCCAGCCCCTGCTCGGTCGTCGGGTAATGCCCGGTATCGATGCGATATTGATCGAGCGCCTTTTCCAGCGCGCCGATCTGGGCCTGGGCCGTCGTCACTTCAGACTTGCCGACCTGGGAAAAATATTTCGGTGCGACATAACCGGCCAGCAGGCCAAGGATGACCAGCACCACCAGCAGTTCGAGCAGGGTGAAGCCGCGTGATTGCGGAATCGGGCTATGGGAACGGGGGATGCGCATGATGGAACGTCCAGTCGGGTTTATTGCAGGCGTGTGCGCATCATAAGAACCGAGTGTGACCGTCTTGTTAAAGGGGAGGGAAACGGACTTGCCACATGAGCCAGTCAGCTCATCCAGACGCGTGTATCCGCATGAAGGGGTGAAATATTCGCACGCTAGGATTCACCACAGTCGAGGACGCAAACCGGACAGCAGATCCGGGGCGCCGCGGCAAAACAAAAGCTGTACACAATAAAGCAACAAGGCAGTGCGCGTGAAAAAGCAGTGGGCATCGGGGTTTCGATGTCCGGACAGGCCGCTCCCATGGCTTGTCCTGTCCTGTGATCGTTGATGTTCGACGATATCCCTTGCGCACGCCGACACGGCGCTGCGCGTATTGCTATTGCAGATTCCGTTGCGGCGTGCGTTTCGGGCGGGTTCCCTGAGCATCGGTGAACCCGGCGGGACCGGTATGGCCGCAAGGCGAACAAGACGTGACCGATAAAAGCAGCAGGGGCGGCAGGGCAAGCCGGGCAGCAGATCCGGCATCCCGTGGTTCCACAAGCTGCAAAAAAACAATGCAACAGGCAGTGCGCGTGAATAGCAGGGGCGTCGAAGGTCTGGCGCCATGAGACGGCGTCTCCCACGTCTTCTCGATTCTGTTTCGCTGGACGACCGTCCGGCGATGTCTCATGCGCACGCCGGATTGGCGCTGCGTTTTTTTTGCGCTTCCACCGGCGTGCGCTGGGCTTTGTAGGTCCGGCCGCATGGCGTCCGGCATGCCGGTTTTGCGGAATCCGGCAGGCGATGTGCGCGTATCGCCCGGATGATGGCGTCCGGGCCAATGTCCCCACCCTGAATTCCAGAAGGAGCAATCCATGAAGTACGTGAACAAACTGGCTGTCGGCATGTTGCTGTTCGGCCAGACCCTCGGCGGCGCTGCGTTGGCCGCCTCGGTCACCCTGTCCGGAAATGCAGTCGATTTCGGCTTCGACGATACGCTGCTGGGCCTGTTCGGACCGGCCCAGATTTCCGGCGACACCCTGTATTTCACCCCGACAGACTTCGCCGCCCAGTCGCTCAACGGCGCCGGTTTCGCGCTGGCCAACGACACCCTGAACATCCGGGTCACGGCGCGCGACGGCTGGTCGTTTTCCGGCATGGAACTGCTGGAGCGGGGCGATTATCTGCTGCTCGGCACCGGCAGCACGGCAGACGTGGCCGGGCAGATGCGCGTGTTCGATGTGGCCAGCCCGCTGGTCGACCTGACCGCGAGCATCGGCGCGACGGCGCCGCTCGATCTGCCGGGCGTGCCGACGCACAACTGGCAGGCCGGCGCGATGCTCGACCTGAATGGCTGGGGCAACGCCCAGGCGGTCAACGTGACGATCCAGAACCTGCTGCTGGCATCGACCGGTACCGGGTCTTCGCTGGCTTTCGTGGAAAAGAAGTTTGTCGGTCTGACGCCGTTCATGGTCGCAGTGACGCCGGTGCCCGAGGCCCACAGCTACGCCATGATGCTGGCGGGGCTGGGGCTGGTCGGCGCGATGGTTTTGCGTCGCCGTGCCATATCGAAATAAACAATGCAGTCATCAAGGAAACCAATAATGGGCGGCTGAATCGCCTGCATGCCGGGCGTGGGCCGCTCCCGCAGGCTGCTGCATCGCCGCCATGCCGGATGAGGCTTCACCGAATGCGTTCACGCGCATTTTTGGCCCGCCTCACGGCGGGTCTTTTTTTGCGTCGCCGTCCTGGCCAGCCCGATCCGGGCGTCAGGCTGAAAACTCCCAGTCCTCGACGTCCGTCCCGCCGTCCCGAAAAACGGCCTGCAGGGGGCTGCCCGCCGGATACGCGAGCATGACGTCCGCCAGCCAAGGATAGCAACCGGCGTAATCGCATTGTCCGGCGTATTCGTCCGGCTCGTCGAGGGACGACTCGCCAAGTTCGTGCAGCGCGTCCTCCGCCAGTCGATCGGCCTGCGCATCGCGTGTTTCGTCCTGCATGTCCATGGCATCTCCCTGATTTGAGCAGAGCCGCCATCCTCCTCCCTCAAGATGAGGTGCTGATGACAGCGCGGATGAATTCGCATGAACCGAACGTCCCGTCCGCGTGTCGCCCTTGGCCCGAACGTGCCATGTCCGGCACGCCGGGGACGCCACCGGCTGCAACATCGATGCGCGACACTGCCTGCGTACTGAAACGCCGCTCCCGTCGCAAGGCGGGGGCGGAACGTCCGGATCTGCACGGCTTTGGGAGAAGCGTTGGGGTGCAGGCACCGGCGGCCAGTGCCACGCGCCTTGAACGGTTTTATCTGCCCGCATTATTTTGGAGAATTTCATCATGTCCCGAATCGACACGCTGCTCGGCCTGCTGCTGGCCGGATTCATGGGGACCGCCGTCGCCGGCGGCCCAGGCTATCTGGGCGATCTGGTCGGCCAGAACGTCAGCATCAACAACACCATTGCCGGCCTGGGAACGCCTTTTTCCGATATCTACAGTTTCGATATCGGTTCGACCGCGTCCGAGGCCATTGCAAGCTCGGTGAAGGTGAAGCTGCAATACGGCTCAGGCAGCCTCCCGGTATATGACATCAGCAACTTTGCCATCGCGCTGCAGGACACCGACGGCCTGCAGTACGCTTTCGACAACGTGTTCGACGGCGACGGCACGCTGGAACTGAGCGCGATCCTGGCGCCCTCCGCGCTCGGCGCCCCGGGGTTCTACCAGTTCGTCGTGAGCGGCACCACGTCCGGCAGCGCGGGGGGGATCTACGCAGGAGCCCTGTCCGCCGCACCGATTCCGGAGCCGAAGGACTGGATGCTGCTGCTGGCGGGCATCGGCCTGGTCGGTCTGATGGTGGACCGGGCCAAGCGCAGCCGACTGTAATCTCGAGACGCGCGCTGACAGGATCGCGCGCCTCGATTCATCACTCCGTTTGCGGGCCATCTGGCCCGCTTTTTTTATGGCCCTGTACGCAAGGTTCCCCGCCGTGCGTGCCTACGCGCAGTCCGCGGCGGGGACAGGGGGCTCGCTGGCCAGCGAGCGGCCGAACGGCATGCGGCGCTGATCGACGAACAGGCTGCTGCCGTCGATGCGCTTGGCCATGCGCTTGGCTTCGGAAGCGGCACGCGCCACCTCCTGGTAATGATGGAAGTGGGTGGGGTCGACCAGTACCGCGCCGATGGACAGGGTCACCAGCGCATGAAAGGCCATGACACCGCGGCGGTCCTCGCTGCAATAGCCGCCGTCCGCCACGTGTTCGGGATTGAACAGGGCCTGGCATTCGCGATCGAAGCGCGCCAGTATGCCGTGGCAGCGTATCTCCCAGTCGAGACTCTGGAACAGCACGACGAAATCGTCGCCGCCGATGTGGCCGATGAAATCGAGCTCCGCATTGCAGCTTTCCCGCAGGATGCGCGCCAGCAGCTGGATGATGTCGTCGCCGCGGCGGAAGCCGTAGACATCGTTGTAGGGCTTGAACTGGTCGAGATCGAAATACGCGGTGACGANNGAGCCGAGCAGGCGTTCCATGTGTTCCTGGATCGGCACGTTGCCGGGCAGGCCGGAGAGCGGGTTGGCGTAGCGCGCAGCGACGATCTGCATTTCCGTCACCTCGCGCATCAGGTCGAAGCCCGATCCCAGCCCCAGGTAGCGTCCTTCGGTGGTGACGATGAATCCCTGGGTGAAGGCGGCCTTGCCCTTTTTCACAACCAGGTCGGACAGCTCCGTCATGTGCGTGGCCTTGTCGACGATGAGCGGACTGGGATCCATCAGTTCGCGGCAGGGCTTGCGGCCGTGAAGCTCGCGTCCGTACAGCCCGATGAACTGGTCGAGCAGGGCGGGGCGGTGAAGAATGCCGACCGGCATCCCCTTGTCCACCACGGCCACGGCATGCAGCTCGGGGTGCTGCATCATCAGGTCGAGCACATCCTGACTGGGCGTCTGGGGCGAGACGCTGGGTGCGGACATGACCAGCCTGCTGGCCGGCACGTGCATGCCGTCGCGCGCATGCAGCATCGGAAAGACGCTGACCTTGCCGGACCGCAGGCAGGTTTCCACCTCGCGCGACGGCAGCCGGATCGGCACCGGCGAAGGGCGGCCGATCAGATAGCCTTGCGCGTAACGGATGCCCAGGTCTTTCAGCACGGCCAGCTCGGAAGGGTTTTCCACCCCTTCGGCGATCACGCAGGAGTGGGCGCCTTCGGCCAACTGCCGGATCGAGCGAACGGNNCGGTTTCAGCTCGGACCACAGCCGCAGGCTGGAAAATCCCTCGCCGAGGTCGTCGATGGCCACCTCGATTCCGGCTGTGCGCAACCGGGACACGGCCTGCCGCAAATCGCCGTAATCGAGCGACGAGGCATTTTCAGTGATCTCGATCACCACCTGATGGCTGCCCATGCCGGTTTTTTTCATGGCATCCAGCAGCGCGTCCGGTTCAAATGCCGGATCCAGCAGGCTGCCGGGCGACAGATTCACGAACAACTGTCCCGGCAACTTCAACTGGGCATGGGTCTTGAGCGCCATGCGCACGCAGGCCCAGTCCAGCGCCGACAGCAGGCCGTGCTGCTCGGCGACGCGGAACAGCGCCTGCGGCCCAAGCAGCGGGCTGTTGGACGGCCCGCGCGACAAGGCCTCGTAGCCCATCATCCGTCCCTCCACCAGATCCAGAACAGGCTGCAGCAAGGTCATCAGCCGTGCATTTTCCAGGATGTGTTCCAGATGCAATCGCAATTCGTTGTGGCTCATGGGAGTACAGGACAATGCGGGACTACGGACGATAGGCGCACCGCGTTACGCGCGTGTGAACGGCAGCAGAGCGCCCGCTTCGCGGGCTTCAAGTTTTAAGATTCAAGTTGCAAGATGCAAGCTTCTAGCGAAGCAAGCGGCCTCATGCCCTGCAACGAACATCTTGAAACTTGCAACTTGAATCTTGAATCTGTCATTTCACCGTCATCGCGCACGTCTATGCTCGCTGCCCGACAGGGGGCTTCATGCATAACACCAATGAACTGACCGACGAAGAATGCGGCTATCTTGCGCGTATCCTGATCGCCTCGCGCCGGGTATCGCTGCGCCATCATTTTTTCAGCTGGGTGCATGGTCCGGTGCAGTCGCTCATCCCCCATGAAATCCTGCTGTGCGGCGTGGCGACAGAAAGCGGCTACCTGCTGCACGAGCGCTTCACCGCCTGCCGCTACTTCAAGGACGACCATTTCCAGCGCGTGATCCATCCGGGAAACGGCCTGCTCAATCTGCTGGCGCAGGAATGGCAGCTTGCCGGTGCGCCTCGCCTGATTGCCGCACTGCCCGAGGAGCCGGGCGGCTGGAACGCCCGGCTCACCGATCTCGAACTGAAGAACGTTGCCTTCCACGGCATGGGCTGGATCAACGGCCAGATCAAGGGCTATGCCAGCTTCTCGCGCGTGCGGGTGCCGTTCGACGGCCGCCTCGAACTCTATCTGGACATCCTGCTGCCGCACCTGCTCGCCACGCTGGCGCGGGTACTCGCCAACGAGGCGCGCACCCGCGCCAACAGCGCGCGCCCGACCGGGCTCATCACCGCGCGCGAGGTCGAGGTGCTGACCTGGGTGCGCGACGGCAAGACCAACGACGAGATCGCCGAAATCCTCGGACTGTCGATGCTCACCGTCAAGAACCACCTGCGCCACGCGATGAAGAAACTCGTCGTCCGCACCCGCGGCCAGGCCGTCGCCAAGGCCATCGGGCTGGGGTTCCTGCGTGCGCAGGGTTTCCGCGGCAACGTGGAATAGAGCGCCCGCGCGTTGCGCGGGCTTCAAGATTCAAGTTTCAAGATGCAAGGCTTCAGCGGGGCGAACGACTTGATGTCTCGCCACGAATACCTTGCAACTTGAATCTTGAGCCTTGAAGCGCGTGCCGCCGGCACGCGCGCTCTGCTTCCAGGATGAGCCATCCGGCTCACTTTTTACCGCCGCGCCTCCCCATCGGGTGTCATCCCCGTTCCCTAAAGTTCCCCTGTCCGTCGTTACACGGGCTCGATTTCCGGTTGGTTTGCCGCGTGCCGGCAGGCCTGCCCCACAGGGGGGCGGAAAGCATTGAAAACTTTCTGGGTACTTAATAGAGGAGCACTACATGAAACTCAAGATGATCGCCCTGGCCGCCATGCTGGCTGNNGGTTGCTGACGGCAACCAGAGCGTTTCCGCCGCCTTCGACCTGGGCATCACCATGGACTACGCCGTGGCCAACTTCAACACCGCCGGCTTCAGCCAGTCGTGGGACCTCGGCAGCTACGGCGGGGCTTTCAGCACCTTCACCAGCGCAGCGGTCATGGCTGATGCCGAAATGAACGTGTTCGCGCTCGACGGCACCGAAACCGCAGGCGCACCTGGCGAGAAGCGTCTCGTCTCCACCACTAACGGCATCAACGCGGCCGGTTCAGCGGTAAGCCTGACGTCGGCCACGACTCCGTCGAACTCAAACTTCAATAACATTTTCGGTAACGTCACGGTCACCAACTTCCTGGTCGCGGTGAACGGTTCAGCCAGCCATGACAGCGACGCCAACGGTGCCAGCAATGCCAATGCCACGAGCGGCAACGCCTGGTTCGACAACGGCACCGGCATGGAGAAGTTCGGCAACCTGTCCGCTTTCGACAGCACCAACAAGTTCGACGGCGCCTATGGCGCCGGCACCGGCGTCCTCGCCGGCCAGGCCAAGGCCCTACCGTTCTACATGGTGGTTGCCAGCAGCACCTCTGGTCCTGCAAAAGCGACCA
>DONB01000135.1 GCA_003510325.1 Thiobacillus sp.
TACGACGCCGACCGCATCGAGGAGGCCGCCAGCGTCGCCGACGAGAAGGAACTCTACGAGGCGCAGCTGAAGATCTTCCTCGATCCCAACGACCCAGCGGTGATCACCGCCGCGCGCGCCGAGGGCGTCCCTGAGGCCTGGCTCGACGCCGCAGTGAAATCGCCGGTGTACAAGATGGCGATCGACTGGAAGATCGCCTTCCCGCTGCACCCNNCCGAGTCCGGCCAGATGGGGATGAACGGCATCATTCCCGACACCAAGTCGCTGCGCATCCCGATCACCTATCTCGCCAACCTGCTGACCGGCGGCAAGGAAAAACCGATCGTCACCGCGCTCGACCGCCTGCTGGCGATGCGCGCCTACATGCGCGGCAAGTCGGTGGAAGGCATCCCCAACACCGCCGCACTCGACCAGGTGGGGCTCTCCTCCGCGCAGGCCGACGAGATGTACCGCTATCTGGCGATCGCCAACTACGAGGACCGCTTCGTCATCCCCACGACGCACCGCGAAGAAGCCCTCAATACCTTCGAGGAGAAATCGAGCTGCGGCTTCACCTTCGGCAACGGCTGTTCGGACGGTGTGTCACCCAAAACCACGCTGTTCGGCAACCGCAAAAATTCGGTCCCGGTCGATCTGTCGCAGCTGCACGCCAAGAAGAAAACCGGTTAAGGAGCCATTCGATGAAAACCTTCAAAGTCATTTCAATGCTGCTGATGTATCCGGAATCCGACTGGCTGACGGCCCTGCCCGAGATGCATGCCGCGCTGGTGGACGAAGCCGGCGTCAACGGCGATGCGTCCACCCGCATGGCGCCGTTGTTCGACCTGCTGCATGAAACCCGCCTCATCGCGCTGCAGGAAAACTACGTCGCCACCTTCGACCGCAATCCCTCGCATTCGCTGCACCTGTTCGAGCACATCCACGGCGAATCGCGCGACCGCGGCTCGGCGATGATCGACCTGCTGAACGAATACTGGAAATACGACTTCGACGGCAGTTCCTCGGAGCTGCCGGACTACGTGCCGCTGTTCCTCGAATTCCTCTCGCTGCTGCCGGCCGAGGAAGCGCTCGAACTGCTGGGCGACGCCGTACATGTGCTCGCCACCATCGGCCGCAAGCTCGATGCCAACGGCAGCCCGTATGCCACCGCCTTCCAGGTGCTGGAAGCCCTGTCGCCGGTGGCGGCACAGGAGCTGGCCGAGCCCCCGGTGCGCGATATGGACGAGGCGATGGAAATGTTCGGCCCCTCGGTCGACGGCATCGAGCCCCTGCTCAAGCCGGGCCCGCAGGTGGTGCAGATGCCGGTTTCGCGTCGGCAGGCTGCTGCCTAACGCAACGCTCAGGAGGATCTGAAAATGTCTTACTCGCAATATCTTCTGTTCGGGATCTACCCGTATATCGCGCTGGCGGTGTTTTTCCTCGGCAGCCTGATCCGCTTCGACCGCGAGCAATACACGTGGAAGAGCGATTCGTCGCAGATGCTCAAGCGCGGCCAGCTGAGGCTGGGCAGCAACCTGTTCCACATCGGCGTGTTGTTCCTGTTCTTCGGCCATTTCTTCGGCATGCTGACGCCCCACTTCATCTACGAGCCCTTCATCAGCACCGGCGCCAAGCAGATTCTCGCCATGGTCTCGGGCGGAATCGCGGGCCTGCTGGCCTTCATCGGCATCACGCTGCTGCTGCACCGACGCCTGACCGAGCCGCGCATCCGCGCCACCTCGAAGACCAGCGACATCCTGATCCTGGTGCTGCTGTGGCTGCAGCTGCTGCTGGGTCTCGCGACCATCCCGCTGTCGGCGCAGCACCTCGACGGCAGCATGATGGTGCGGCTGGCCGAATGGGCGCAGCGCATCGTCACCTTCCGCGGCGGCGCGGTCGAGCTGCTGGAAGGCGCAGGCTGGATCTTCAAGACCCACCTGTTCCTCGGCATGACGATCTTCTTCGTCTTCCCGTTCACCCGGCTGGTGCATGTGTGGAGCGGCTTTGCCGCAGCGACCTATGTGGTTCGCGCCTGGCAGCTGGTGCGGCCGCGCGGGTGAATACGTTTCGCAGGTGAATTGGCTTCCCCCCTCTCCNNCAAGCCCAAACCGATTTAAGGAGACTGAAATGACTCATGTTGTCATCCTGGGGGCCGGCATCGCGGGCGTGACCGCGGCCTACGCCCTGAAATCCAAGCTGGGCCCGCATGACGAAGTGACGGTGGTGTCGGACAAGCCCTATTTCCACTTCGTGCCGTCGAATCCCTGGGTCGCGATGGGCTGGCGCGAACGCGCCGACATCGCGTTTCCGATCGGGCCCTATCTCGAAGCGCGCGGCATCAAATTCATCCACAGCGGGGTCAAGCGCATCCAGCCCGACGTCATCCAGGTCGATCTGGAGAACGGCGACGTGTTGTTCTACGATTATCTGCTGATCGCCACCGGCGCGACCGGCATGAACGACGACATCCCCGGCATGGCCGAGCATACCCAGTCGGTGATCCACGTCGACCAGGCAGAAAAGGCGCTGGCCGCCTACCGCGAGTTCGTGCGCCATCCCGGTCCCATCGTGGTCGGCGCGGCGCCGGGGGCCAGCGTGCTGGGGCCGCTCTATGAATATGCCTTCCTGATCGACGCCGACCTCAAGCGCCGCAACATCCGCGAGCGGGTGCCGATCACCCTGGTGACGCCCGAGCCCTGGCCCGGCCATCTCGGGCTCGGCGGCGAAGGCGCCAGCCGCGGCGCGGTGACCGCCGCGCTCGTCGACACCAAGATCAGCGTGATCTGCAACGCGCGCACCGTTCGCATCGACAAGGACACCATCCAGGTCGTCGAAGTCGATGCAAGCGGCAACGAAAAGCAGACCCACACCCTGCCCTATGCCTATTCGGTGTACTGGCCGGCCTTCGGCGGCGTGCCGGGCGTGCGTTCCGCCGCCGGGCTGGTCAACGAACGCGGCCTGGTGGTGGTCGACGAGTATCTGCGCAACCCCGACTATCCCAACGTGTTCGCGCTGGGCGCCTGCGTGGCGCAGCCGCCGGCGGACACGACCCCGGTGCCGGTGGGCGCGCCCGACTCGGTGTATTCCATTTCCAAGGCCGGCGAGATCGTGGTGCAGAACATCCTGGCGCAGATCGGCGATGCCCCGCTGACGAGCCATGTGCCGCAGCGCGCCAAGTGGCTGACCGACATGGGCAATACCGGGGCCGCCTATCTGTCGGAACCCCAGGTGCCGCTGCGCGACATCAACTGGATGCGTCAGGGACGCTGGGTGCACCAGGCCAAGGTCGATTTCGAAAAGTATTTCGTCAACAAGGTTCGGCTGCAGCCGGCAGGCCAGGCCCCTTCGGCGGCATCGAAGATCGCCAGCGTGATGAGCCAGGCACTGGCCCAGGCAGGCAGTGCCGCCCCATCGTCGCCGGCCCCGGTCCCGCCAGGCTCCGGCAAGCCGCTGGAAATCCGCTTGCCGCAGGACCCCTGCGTCGAACTGCGTGCGCTCGCCAAGTCGCTGGGACGCGAACCCGACGCCCTGGCCGCCGAACTGCTGGCGGCCGCGGTATCCGATGCCAAGTCCTGCCTGAACGAAGCGGCGGTCGAGGCGATGGCGCTGTCGCGGCGCGAACTGCTGGTGGAAGCGCTGCCCGAACGCCAGCCCGGCGTCGAATTCCACGGCGGCGGCACCTGAGACCCGTACGCCGTCCGCTTGATCGCGGCGACATAACATGCAAAGATTCATTAAATATGAATCATTGATCCATGCAGCAAAAGGAGAACCGGAAGATGGTGACCGACATGCCTGAACTCGACGCAGAAGGCTACCTGATCGAACCCGCCGACTGGAACGAGGACATCGCCCGGGCGCTGGCGCAAGGCGAGAACATCCAGCTCACCGACGACCACTGGGACGCCAT
>DONB01000297.1 GCA_003510325.1 Thiobacillus sp.
CGACAACGGCCGCGGCATCCCGGCCGTGCGCGGCAGCAACGGTGTGCATGCCTTCGGCATCCTCGGCATGACCGAGCGTGCGGCCGCACTGGGCGGCGAACTCACGGTCGAGCCCGCCAGACGCCAGGGCACCCGGGTCAGGCTGCGCATCCCGCTATCCGCCGCCGCGCCCGAGACGGCGAAATGACGGCATAATCAGTCAAAATCATAAGCAGAGACTTCCCGTGGCAGCAGCAAAACCCTATCGCATCCTTATCGTCGACGACCATGCCATCGTGCGCGAAGGGCTCAAGCAGATCCTGGCCGANNGTATGCACCGCGAAACCCAGTATGCGGTGCGCGCGCTGAAAAGCGGCGCGGCCGGCTATCTCAACAAGCAGAGCGCGCCGGACCAGTTGGTCGCAGCTATCCGCCTGGTTGCCTCCGGCAAGAAATACATCAGCGCGGAAGTCGCCCAGGAACTCGCCAGTCAGGTCAGCGGCGAACGCGAGGGCCTGCCGCACGAGAGCCTGTCCAACCGCGAATACCAGACCCTGTGCATGATCGCCTCCGGCCTGCCCGTCTCCGCCATCGCCGACCAGCTGGCCCTGTCGGTCAAGACCATCAGCATGTACCGTGCCCGCATGCTGAAAAAAATGCAGCTCAAGAACAACGCCGAACTGACCCATTACGCCATCCGGCACGGCCTGCTCGACTGAGATCCAGGACNNTCCCTTCATCCCCCCCCAGCCCGCCCTACCATGCGATGCATAGTCAATGCCCCTTCCGGGCCTGAGCACCGACATGGCCGAACCCACCGTCAACATCAATCTGGACAATCCGACCGAAGTCGCGCGGGAAACCCTGCGCCGCTTGGCCATGCGCCGGATCGCGCCGACCCCGGACAATTACCAGACGCTGTATGAGGAAATCGTCGGCAAGCCGGCCGCCGCAGGCGCCGTCGCCTCCGCAGCCAGCGTGCTCGCCGAGCTGGCCACCGACCTGCAGACGCATTACCCCGTGCTGTCGACCCAGGCGGCCAACCTCCACAAGGCCATCGGCAAAAGCGACTGGCGGCAATGCAGCTTCCTGCTGTCCGAAATCGCCGTGCAGCTCAAGCAGCAGTCTGACGATGGCAAGGGCCGGACGCGGGCGGACAAGGACAGGCCGGCGCGGTCGATCGACCTCGGCGCCGCGGCGCCCGGGGACAATCTGGCGCTGTTGCGCGAACTGTTGTCCAAAACCCTGGAATTCGGCATGGCGTCGCAGCTGTCGCACGCCCCGCGCCTGGCGGAAAAAACCCAGCAGATCGCCGTCGCCGTGCGCGATGCCCACAGCGACCTCGCCCTGCGCGACGTCGCAGCCAGCCTGAAATCGCTATGGGTCAGCATCGAGATGCAATCCTCCGATGCCCAGCAGCAGCAGGAAATGCTCAAGCGCATCCTGCTGCTGCTGGTGGAAAACATCGGCGAGCTGCTTGACGACGACACCTGGCTGCGCGGCCAGCTCGACATGGTGCAGGAAGTCGTCGCCGCCCCGCTTAAAATCCATTCGCTGCAGGAGGCTGAGAAGCGGCTCAAGGAAGTCATCTACAAACAGGGCATGGTCAAGCACGGCCTGCGCGAGGCCACCGCCACGCTGAAGGCCACGATGACCACCTTCGTCAGCCGCATGAGCGACGCCGTGGCGGCCAACGACGAATACCAGGGCAAGATCGCCTCCCATATCGAACGCATCAGCAGCACCGAAGACGTGCTGGAGCTGAACCGCATTCTCGAGAGCCTGCTGGAGGAAACCCGCACTGCGCAGGCGGACAGCCGGCGCGCGCACGATCAGCTGGTCGAGGAACGCGATACCGCCCTGCAGGCCGAAAGCCGCATCAAGCAGCTGGAAACCGAGCTGGCGCAGATGAGCGCCCTGGTGCGCGAGGACCCGATGACCCGCAGCCTCAACCGGCGCGGCCTGGACGACGAGTTCGCCCGTGAGGCCGCGCGCGCCGACCGCTACGACACCCCCTTCAGCATCGCAGTGCTCGACGTCGACAACTTCAAGGCCCTGAACGACAAGCGCGGCCACCAGACCGGAGACGAGGCGCTGATCCATCTGGTCAAGGTAGCCAAGGAAGAGCTGCGCATCACCGACCATATCGCACGCATGGGCGGCGAGGAGTTCCTCATCATCCTGCCCAACACGCCGCTCGACGAAGCAGCCAAGATCATTACCCGCCTGCAGCGCAGCCTGACCAAGAAATACTTTCTCGACAACAACGAGCGCGTGCTGATCACCTTCAGCGCAGGCGTCGCCGAGCGTGCCGCCGGAGAATCGCAGGAATCCACCATCGAGCGCGCCGACAGCGCCATGTACGAAGCCAAGCACAGCGGCAAGAACCGCGTATGCCTCTCCCCGCAAGCCTCTGCACACGCGGCGGAATGACGATCATGCAGATTTTTGAAGCAGCAGCCTTAACTTTCTCCAAGCCCCGACGATTCCTCTCACAACGGCGGTTCATGTAGCCCCAGCGGGCAAACCAACGTTGACGGCACCAGAGAGCCGGAACCCTCGACCCACACAAGGAGAAACATCATGGCACAAGTTATCAACACCAACGTAGGCGCTCTGTTTGCCGGCGCTGCACTGAACAAGTCGGCGGTTGCCCTGCAGACCGCCCAGGAGCGCCTGTCCTCCGGCCTGCGCATCAACAGCGCCAAGGACGACATCACCGGCCTCGGCATCGCCACCGGATACGACACCAAGATCCGCGCCGCAAACGTGCAGATCCGCAACGCCAACGACGCCATTTCGACCGCGCAGACCAACGACGGCTACCTCGGCCAGATCACCGAGAACCTGCAGCGCATCGCCGAAGTCCTGGTTGGAACGCCCGCAGGCACCGCAGAGACGACCGCGCTGATCGCCGAGAACACCCGTATCAATGCCCTGATCTCAACGGGCGCCCCCAGCCTGACCGGCACCATTGCCAGCGTCGCATCCGACCTCGCCGCAGTCGGCACGGCACGCGCCGCCTTCGGCGCCACCATGGCGACCAAGGCTTCCGAAGTGGCAACCCTGCAGATCAGCTCGGTGAACCTGTCGGCTGCGTACAGCCGGATCATGGATACCGACTACGCCGCGGAAACCACGGCACTGGCCCGCAACAACATTCTGCAACAGGCAGGTACGGCCATGCTGGCGCAAGCGAACCAGACCCCGCAAAACGTGCTGACGCTGCTGCGTTAATCGCCTGACCAATAGGAGAAAACCATGGCACAAGTCATCAACACCAACGTAGGCGCTCT
>DONB01000057.1 GCA_003510325.1 Thiobacillus sp.
AAAAACAGGGCCGTCATGCCAATGCGCTGGTGGCAGCCGGCTGGGCGGCATGGGCAAGCCAGCCGCCCGATTTCGGCAGGGACGATCACCCGGCGGCGGCGGCCGTACGCAAAGCGACGGCACATAGCCCGCCCGCGACCCCCGAGCAGCAGGCCGCGCTCGACGCGCTGCTGCCCACGCTCGGGCAATTCGGCGTGCACCTGATCCACGGCGTCACCGGCAGCGGCAAGACCGAGCTCTATCTGAGGCTGATCGACGCCGTACTGGCAAACGGCAAACAGGTGCTGGTACTGATCCCCGAAATTGCGCTGACCCCGCAACTTGAACAACATTTCCGCCGCCGCTTCCCCGGACGCCGCGTCAATACCCTGCACAGCGGCCTCGCCGAAGCCGCGCGCACCCGAAACTGGCTCGTCGCGCCCGACTGCGACGTGCTGCTCGGTACCCGGCTGTCGGTGTTCGCGCCGCTGCCGCGGCTGGGGCTGGTCGTGGTGGACGAGGAGCACGACGCCTCGTTCAAGCAGCAGGACGGCCTGCGCTATTCGGCGCGCGACGTCGCCATCGCGCGCGGCAAGCAGGCCAACGTGCCGGTGGTGCTCGGCTCCGCCACGCCGTCGCTGGAAAGCTATGCGCAGGCGCTCTCCGGGCGCTACCGGCTGATCGAACTGAAACAGCGCGCAATCAGCCAGGCCCGGCTGCCGGACATCGAACTGGTCGATCTCAAGCACCTTCCGCTCGACAACGGCCTTTCGCGCCCCGCCGTGCAGGCGCTCACCGAGACGCTGGCGCGCGGCGAGCAGGGCCTGGTGTTCCTCAACCGCCGCGGCTACGCCCCGGCGCTGTACTGCCCGAGCTGCGCCTGGGTGTCGCCCTGCCCGCGCTGCTCGGCGCGGCTGGTACTGCACCGCACCTCGCACCGATTGAAATGCCACCACTGCGGATTCGAGACGCGCATCCCGCCCGAATGCCCGAGCTGCGGCAACCCCGATCTGAAAGCCCTGGGCCAGGGCACGCAGCGGCTGGAGGAGACACTCAGCGCCCTGTTGCCCACGGCGCGCATCCGCCGCATCGACCGCGACACCATGCGGCCGCGCGCCTGGGCCGAACTCGGCGAGGCGGTGCACGGCGGCGAGGTCGACATCCTGGTCGGCACCCAGATGCTGGCCAAGGGTCACGACTTTCCTAACATGACACTGGCACTGATTCTCGACACCGACGGCGCACTCTACAGCCCCGACTTCCGCGCCACCGAACGTCTGTTCGCCCAACTGATGCAGGTGGCCGGGCGTGCCGGGCGCGCCGACAAGCCGGGACGCGTGCTGATCCAGACCGCCTTCCCCGACCATCCACTGTTCCGCTACCTGCAGCGTCATGACTATCCCGGCTACGCGCGCGAACTGCTGGCCGAACGCAAGCAACTTGAGCTGCCGCCATTCACCCGTCAGGTGCTGCTGCGCGCCGAAGCGACGACGATGGAGGCGGCGCTCGCCTTTCTGCACCGTGCCGCGCAGCTCACACCTGACGACGCAAGCGTCAGCGTGTTCGGCGCCACCCCTGCGCCGATGGCGCGCGTGGCCAATCTCGAACGCGCGCAGCTGCTGATCCAGTCGGCACAGCGGCAGGCCCTGCAGGCCTTCGTGCGCGACTGGCGACCTCAGCTCGACACCATCAAGCCGCGCATCGCGCGCTGGTCGCTCGACGTGGACCCACTGGTGTTCTGAATGGCCTCGCGGTCGGGCTTCATGTTTGGATGCCCTGCGCGCGACGCTTATAATCGCGGGCTACCCATTCTGAACACTGAGGATGCGCGCGACGTCCCGCCCTCTTTGTAATCATGTCCAACACCCATCCGCTCAAAGAACAGATCGCCCTGCTGATCGGCATCGCCCTCGAAACCGTGGCGCCCGATGCCCCGGTCAGCCTCGAAATCGAACGCCCGAAAAATCCCGCCCACGGCGACTTTTCCAGCAATGCCGCGATGCAGCTGGCGCGGCCGCTGAAGCAGAATCCGCGCGAACTCGCGCAGCGCATCCTCACCGAGCTGCCGAAATCGCCGCTGATCGCCAAGGCCGAAATCGCCGGCGCCGGCTTCATCAATTTCCACCTCACCCCCGCCGCCTGGCACGGCCTGGTGCCGCAGATCCGTGCGGCCGGCGCGGAATTCGGCCGCGGCGATGCGGGCAAAGGCCACAAAGTGCTGGTCGAGTTCGTTTCCGCCAACCCGACCGGCCCGCTGCACGTCGGCCACGGCCGCCAGGCGGCGCTCGGCGATGCGATCTGCAATCTGTATGCGGCGCAGGGCTGGGGGGTGTTCCGCGAGTTCTACTACAACGATGCCGGGGTGCAGATCGCGACGCTGGCCAACAGCGTGCAGGCGCGCGCGCGCGGCATCAAACCCGGCGAGCCCGGCTGGCCGGAATCCGCCTATAACGGCGACTACATCGCCGACATCGCGACGGATTTCCTGGCGAAGAAAACCGTCAAGTCGGACGACCGCGAGTACACCGCGTCGGGCGACGTTGACGATCTCGACTCGATCCGCCAGTTCGCCGTCGCCTACCTGCGCCACGAACAGGACCTCGACCTGCAGGCCTTCGCGGTGCGCTTCGACCACCATTACCTGGAGTCGAGCCTGTACACCAGCGGGCGCGTCGAAGCGACGGTGCAGAAGCTGGTCGACGCCGGCAAGACCTACGAACAGGACGGTGCGCTGTGGCTCAGGACCACCGACTACGGCGACGACAAGGACCGCGTGATGAAAAAGTCCGACGGCACCTACACCTATTTCGTGCCCGACGTCGCCTATCACATCGCCAAGTGGGAGCGCAGCTTCGAGCGCGCAATCAACATCCAGGGCACCGACCACCACGGCACCATCGCTCGCGTCAGGGCAGGCCTGCAGGCAGCGAACGTCGGCATCCCGCAGGGCTACCCCGACTACCTGCTGCATACGATGGTGCGCGTGATGCGCGGCGGCGAGGAGGTGAAGATCTCCAAGCGCGCCGGCAGCTACGTCACCTTGCGCGACCTCATCGAATGGACCAGCAAGGACGCGGTGCGCTTCTTCCTGCTCTCACGCAAGGCGGACACCGAATACATCTTCGACGTCGACCTGGCAATCGCCAAAAACACCGACAACCCGGTGTACTACGTGCAGTACGCGCACGCGCGNNCAGTACGCGCATGCGCGCATCTGCCGCGTGTTCGAGGAATGGGGCGGCATGGCCGACACGCTCGACGGCGCCGATCTCGGGCCGCTGACCGCGTTGCACGAACTCGATCTGATGCAGCGCCTGGCGGAATATCCGGAAACCGTCGCCACCGCCGCGCGCGAGCTGGCACCGCACCTGCTCGTGCATTACCTGCAGATGCTGGCGGGCGATTTCCATGCCTGGTACAACGCCGAAAAATTCCTGGTCGACGATGCAACGACGAAACTCGCCCGTCTGGCGCTGGCCGACGCCACCCGCATCGCGATCGTCAACGGGCTGGCCTTGCTCGGCGTGTCGGCTCCGGAGAAAATGTAATCATGGCTAAATCCGCTTCTCGCAAAACCGGCCGCTCGGGCGGCAGTTCCGTTTTCACCGGCGTACTGATCGGCCTCACCGTCGGCGCGATCCTCGCCGTAGGCGTGGCGCTGTGGGTCACCGGCAACAACCCGTTCAAGTCCGCCTCGCCGAAAACGGCCCCCAGCCAGACGGCACCCGCCACAGGCACGCCGGNNGAAACGGCGCCCAGCTTCGATTTCTACAAGGTCCTGCCGGGCGATGCCGCAAGCGAAATGCCGCAGGCCGCTGCCCCTGCCGCGCCCGCACCGCGCTACTACCTGCAGGCGGGCGCATTCCAGAACGCGGACGATGCCGACAACATCAAGGCCCAACTGGCCTTGCTGGGTATCGAGGCGGTCATCCAGACCGGCGAGGTGGCCGACAAGGGCGTGCTTCATCGCGTGCGCGTCGGGCCTTTCCTGGCCATGGACGAAGTCAATCGCACCCGCAGCCTGCTGACGCAGAACAATATCCCGGCCACGCTGGTCAAAGAAGTTCCCAACACACAGGAGACGCCTTGATGTTCACCCGCGCTTTGGCTTTTTTGGCCGCCGCCGTATTGTCCGTGTCCGCGCTGGCCGCCGGCCCGGAAGCCTTCGAAGGCCACGATTACACCCTGCTGAAAAATCCCCAGCCGGTCGCCACCGGCAACAAGGTCGAAGTGCTGGAGTTCTTCTGGTATCGCTGCCCGCATTGCTTCCAGCTTGAACCGGGCCTCAACACGTGGCTGAAAACGCTGCCCAAGGACGCCCAGGTTCGCCGCGTGCCGGCAGTCTTCCGCCCTGACTGGCTGCCCGGCGCCAAGCTCTATTACACGCTGGAGCAGATGGGTCTGCTCGGCAAGCTGCACCACAAGGTATTCGATGCCTATCACCTCGACAACACCAACCTCAACGACCCGGCCGTGCTGGGGGGCTGGGTTGCCAAGCAGGGAGTGGATCGCAAGAAATTCGAAAGCGTCTACAACTCCTTCTCCATCCAGTCCAAGGCCACGCAGGGCGCACGGCTCGCCACCACCTATGGCATCGCTGGCGTCCCGGCCTTCGTCATCGACGGCAAATATGCCACCTCGGTCGGCATGGCCGGCAGCGAAGCGCGCCTGTTCGAAGTGCTCGACCAGCTGATCGCCAAGGCGCGCGCCGAGCGCGGCGGCAAGAAGCCCGCGAAGTAAAACTGTTGCCCGCCGCCCCGCTCAAGGTCTTTATCACTGGCGCGAGTTCCGGACTCGGGGCAGCGCTGGCGCAGTATTACGGCGCGCGGGGCGCGCAACTTGGCCTGGCAGGGCGCCGGCTCGACGGCCTGCAGGACACGGCCGCCGGGCTGGACGCGCGGCTGTATCAGGCGGACGTGCGCAACGCTGCCGCCATGCAGGCGGCAGCCGAGGCTTTTTTGAACGAGGTCGGATCCCCCGACATCGTCATCGCGGCGGCGGGCATCAGCGTCGGCACGCTCACCGAAGTCCCGGAAGACGCTACGGTGTTCCGTGCCGTGATGGATGCCAACGTACTGGGGCTGGTGCATACCTTTCAGCCCTTCATCCTGCCGATGCAAAAAAACGGCGGTGTGCTGTGCGGCATTTCCAGCGTGGCCGGCGTGCGCGGGCTGCCGGGTGGCGGCGCCTACTCGGCGTCCAAGGCCGCGGCCACCGTCTATCTCGAAGCCCTGCGGCTGGAACAGAACGCGCACGGCATCGATGTGGTCACCGTGGCGCCCGGCTACATCGACACGCCGATGACTCAGGTCAATCCGTATGCCATGCCTTTCAAGATGACGGCGCAGACCGCCGCTAATAAAGTGGCGCGCTGCATCGAACGGCGCCGAGCCTACACGGTCATTCCCTGGCAAATGGGCTGGGTGGCGCACTTGCTGAAATGGCTGCCCATTCCGGTCTATGATTCGGTATTCGAAAAAGCACCACGCAAGCCGCGCGGCTTGCCCACCTAGCCGCCCTGGAACAATTCGACGGAGACGCAATGCCCAGCCCCTTGAACATCATTCTCATCGACGACCATCCCCTGCTGCGCATGGGCGTAGCGGGCTACATCGAACAGGAGCCTGACCTCAAGCTCACGGCCCAGTTGGCCAATGCCGCCGAGTTGCGCGCCTGGATGGCGGCCGGCAACCGCGCCGATGCCGCGTTGCTCGACCGCTCGCTGCCCGATGCGGACGGACTGGATCTGGTCTCCGACCTGCGCGACCTCGGCATCAAGGTCATCATGCTCACCATTGCCGATTCCGACGAGGAAATCTCCGAAGCGATCTCGTCCGGCGTCGACGGCTACGTCATTAAGTCCAGCGACCCCGACCAGGTGCTCGCCGCCATCCGCAGCGTGTGCGACGGCCAGAGCAGCTTCCCGCTCAACATCATGCAGAAGATGGCGCGCGGCGAACTCAACAACAGCGCCCTGTCGGCGCTGACCGCGCGCGAAATGGAAATCGTCAACCACGTGAAGGAAGGGCTGTCGAACAAGGCCATTGCCTACAAGATGACCCTGTCGGAAAACACCGTGCGCAACCACCTGCGCAACATCATGGAAAAGCTGGGCCTGCGCAACCGCGTCCAGGTCGCCACGCTGGCGCTGAAGGAAGACCACAAGCGGCACTGAACCGGGGGTTCCCCCAAAAAAAGCGCGGCATCGAGCCGCGCTTTTTTTGCGTCGTTCCAGCGTGCCGGCTTATTCCACCGTGACCGACTTCGCCAGGTTGCGCGGCTTGTCCACGTCGGTGCCTTTTTGCAGGGCGGCGTGATACGACAGCATCTGCAGCGTCACCGTGTGCAGGATCGGCGACAACGCGCCGTTGCTGCCGCCGGGCAGCCTGATGACGTGGACGAAGGCGGATTCCTCGATGTGCACGTCGCCGTCGGCGAACACATACAGTTCGCCGCCGCGCGCGCGCACTTCCTGCATATTCGATTTCAGCTTCTCGATCAGCTGGTCGTTGGGCGCGATCGTGACCACCGGCATGTCCTCGTCGACCAGTGCCAGCGGACCGTGCTTGAGTTCGCCGGCCGGATAGGCCTCGGCGTGGATATAGGAGATCTCCTTCAGCTTCAGCGCGCCCTCGAGCGCGATCGGGTAATGCACGCCGCGGCCGAGGAACAGGGCATGGTGCTTGTTCGCGAAACGCTGCGACCAGGCCTCGACCTGCGGCTCCAGCGCCAGCACTTTCTGCGTCTTGTTGGGCAGGCTGCGCAACTCGGCCAGGTACGCGGTTTCCTGTTCTGCTGTGAGGCGCCCGCGCAGCTTGGCCAGCACCAGAGTCAGCAGGAACAGGCCGGCCAGCTGGGTGGTGAAGGCCTTGGTCGAGGCGACGCCGATCTCGGGCCCGGCGTGGGTCGGCCACAGCACCTCGGCCTCGCGCGCCATGGACGAGGAATGGACATTGACCACCGCCGCCGTCTTCAGCCCCTGGGCCTTGCACCAGGTCAGGCTGGCCAGGGTGTCGGCCGTCTCGCCCGACTGGCTGACGGCGACCGCCAGGGTCCTTGGCGACACCGCCGGCGAGCGATAGCGGAACTCGGACGCGATCTCGACGTCGCAGGGCAGGCCCGCCAGCTTCTCGAAGGCGTAACGGGCGATCTGGCCGGCGTAGAAGGCCGTGCCGCAGGCCACGATCTGGATCCGGTCGAGGGCGGCGAAGTCCACGGCCTGAGGCTTGGCCTTACCCGTCACCAGGTCCAGATATTCCGACAGGGTGTGCTGGACGCTGTCGGGCTGTTCATGGATCTCCTTTTCCATGAAGTGGCGATATTCGCCCTTCTCGACCATCGCCGAAGAGGCCGAGACCTGGACCACCGCCCGTTCGACCGGAGAGCCGGTCACATCGAACATCTGGGCGCCGCTGCGGGTCACGGCGACATAGTCGCCCTCTTCCAGATAACTGATCTTCTGGGTGAAGGGGCCGACGGCCAGGGCGTCCGAGCCCAGATACATCTCGTCCTCGCCCCAGCCGACGACCAGGGGGCTGCCACGACGGGCGCCCAGGATCAGATCGTCCTGGCCGTCGATCAGCACGGCCAGGGCATAGGCGCCGGTCAGCCGGTCCAGCGTGACCTTGAAGGCCTCCAGCGGCGCCCGGCCCGTGTTCAGCTCGGCGTCCAGCAGATGGGCGATGACCTCGGTGTCGGTCTGGCTTTCAAAGACATGGCCCTCGGCGGCCAGTTCGGCCTTCAGCTCGGCGAAATTCTCGATGATGCCGTTGTGGACCAGGGTGACGCGCCCGGCCTTGTGCGGGTGGGCGTTGGCCGTGGTCGGGGCGCCGTGAGTGGCCCAGCGGGTGTGGCCGATGCCGACCGAGGCCGTCAGCGGCTGTTCGGCCAGGACGGCTTCCAGATTGCGGATCTTGCCCTGGGCGCGGCGGCGTTCGACCGCGCCGTCCACCATGGCGGCGACCCCGGCCGAGTCATAACCGCGGTATTCCAGCCGTTTCAGACTGTCGATCAGCCGGGGAACGACAGGTCCATTGCCGGTGACGCCGATGATGCCGCACATGCGCAGGAACTCCGAGGAAGAGGGAAACAGAAGGGCGCCGCTTTGCACAGACGGCGATCCGGGGCTAAGCCACGCACCAGCCCCCACCGGCCGTCTATGCAATCTTAGGACGGACCGCACCTAAAAAGGGGTTTCGGAAGGTTTCCTGTTCGGAAGCCGCCAGACGAAGGACCAGCCCGTGGGCGACAGGAAATATTTCGGCACCGACGGCATTCGCGGGCGCGCCAACACCTATCCGATGACGGCCGAGGTCGCGCTGCGCGTCGGCCTGGCGGCGGGCAAACTGTTCCGCACCGGGGATGACCGCCGTCATCTGGTGGTGATCGGCAAGGACACCCGCCTGTCCGGCTATACGATCGAGCCGGCCCTGGTCGCCGGTTTCGCCTCGGTGGGGATGGACGTGCGGACCTTCGGTCCCGTGCCGACGCCGGGGGTGGCCATGCTGACCCGGTCGATGCGCGCCGACCTGGGGGTGATGATCTCGGCCTCGCACAACGACTATGCCGACAACGGGATCAAGCTGTTCGGCCCGGACGGCTACAAGCTGTCGGACGAGATCGAGCTGAAGATCGAGGCCCTGATGGACGACGGCCTGGACCAGGGCCTGGCGCCGTCGAACAGGCTGGGCCGGGTCAAGCGGATCGACGACGCCCAGGCCCGCTATATCGAGATCGCCAAACAGGCCTTCCCGAAACGCCTGACGCTGCAAGGCCTGAGGATCGCCGTCGATTGCGCCAACGGCGCCGGCTACAAGGTCGCGCCCACCACCCTGTTCGAACTGGGCGCCGAGCTCTTCCCCGTCGGCGTGAACCCGAACGGAACCAATATCAACGCCGAATGCGGCTCGACCCATCCGGCGACCCTGGTCGAGGCGGTCAAACGCTACCGCGCCGACATCGGCATCGCCCTGGACGGGGACGCCGACCGGCTGATCATCTGCGACGAAAAGGGCCAGGTGGTGGACGGGGACCAGATCATGGCCCTGGTCGGGCTGGACTGGGCGAAACGCGGCCTGCTGACCGGCGGCGGCGTGGTGGCCACCGTCATGTCCAACCTGGGGCTGGAGCGCCGGCTGAAGGCCGAGGGCCTGACGCTGGAGCGGACCAAGGTCGGCGACCGCTATGTGATGGAGCGGATGCGCGAAGGCGGCTTCAACATCGGCGGCGAACAGTCGGGCCACATCATCCTGCACGATCACGCCACCACCGGCGACGGCCTGATGGCGGCGCTTCAGGTTCTGGCCGTGCTGGTGGACTCCGGCAAGCCGATGAGTGAACTGGCCCGCCAGTTCGACCCGGTGCCCCAGCGGCTGGAGAATGTCCGCTACACCGCCGGCAAGCCTCTGGAGAGCGACACAGTCAAGACCGCCATCGCCGAGGCCGAAGCGACCCTGAACGGCCAGGGGCGTCTGCTGGTCCGCCCGTCGGGCACCGAGAAGCTGATCCGCGTCATGGCGGAAGGCGACGACGCCGCCCTGGTCAAGCGGGTGGTGGGCGAGGTCGCGGCGGCGGTGAAGGCGGCGGGGTGACAGCCTCCCTCTCCCGGCGGGAGAGGGCTTGAGCGCACGGCGGCGAAGCCGTCG
>DONB01000217.1 GCA_003510325.1 Thiobacillus sp.
GCGATCAGGGTGTTGAACACCACCCACACCACCCGCCCCGGATGGCTGTGGGTGAGGCGGGCGAAAAAATTGGACCAGGCCAGCGAGCCGGCGTAGGCGTTGGTGACGTTGATCTTGAGCTGGGAAATCACCACGAACACGACCGTGGCCGCGACCGCCCAACCGTAATCGGGAAACACGTAGCTGTAGGCAATGAGGTACATCTGGTTCGGGTCGACGGCGCGCTCCGTCGGTACCAGATGGCTGATAGCGAGCCATGCCAGCAGCGCGCCCCCCAGCATCTTGATCACCCCCGGCACCACCCACCCCGGCCCGCCCACCAGGACGCTGGCCCACCAGCGGCGATGGTTGGCGCGATTGTGTTCCGGCATGAAGCGCAGGTAGTCCACCTGCTCGCCCATCTGGGTGATCAGCGCCAGCCCCACCGCCATGGCGGCGCCGAACAGGTGGATGTCGAAGCCGGCGGTGCCGTTGCCCGCATAGCCGACGATGCCGGCGAACGCGCCCGGCTCCTTGGTCAGCAGAAAGACATAGGGCAGCACCAGCATCACCAGCCAGACGGGCTGGGTGATCGTCTGCAGCCTGCTGATGACGGTGACGCCGTGGGTGACGAGGGGGATGACCACCAGCGCGCAGATCAGATAGCCCCACGCCGGCGGAATGCCGAACGCCAGCTCCAGGGCATAGGCCATGATGGCCGCTTCCAGCGCAAAGAAGATGAACGTGAAGGACGCGTAGATCAGCGACGTGAGCGTGGAGCCGAGATAGCCGAAGCCCGCGCCCCGCGTCAGCAGATCCATGTCCAGCCCGTAGCGGGCGGCGTAGATGCTCACCGGCAGGCCCATCATGAAAATGATCAGGCCGGTGGCGAGGATGGCCAGCGAGGCGTTGAGAAAGCCGTAGTTCACCAGCAGCGTCGCGCCCACCGCTTCCAGCACCAGGAAGGCCGCCGCGCCGAAGGCGGTGTTGGCCACCCGCGACTCGCTCCATTTGCGATAGCTGCGCGGCGTGAAGCGCAGCGCATAGTCTTCCAGGGTCTCGTTGGCGACCCAGGTGTTGTAGTCGCGGCGAACTTTGACCACGCGCTGGCGCGCCTTGGGTGGATCGTCCCTGACAGTCTGCTCCATCCGTCGATTGCTCATTTGTTCGCCCATCCGATGGCGGACGGAAAATAGGCCCACCGCCAACCCGCTTCAGGGCTGCCTTGGGTTCGATTGGCCTATCGTGTCTAGCAAGTCATGTTCCAGCTTGCCGGCAATCAACCAGGCCCTTGTTTTTGTTCGGCTTATCAAAAACAACGCCGCCCTGCGGCGGGCAGCCATGCACCATTCTTTGGCTGCCCGCACCATGTGCGAGCATCGCGTAGGGCATCGCCTGCTTTGCGCAGGCGCCCGTCATCCGATCGAGACCTGGCTCTCTAGATGCGCGAACCGCCACGCCGGTTTTTTACCCGGGTCAGCAGCATCTTGCAGTTGACCTTGACGACATGGCGGCGTGAAAACAGGTTGCGGCGGACGAAATCCTCGAGCGCCGTGTTGTCCGCAGTCAGCGTGTGAATATGCAGGCTGGTCATGTCGCTCATGATGTAGAGGCTCCTGACCTCGGGTTGCCGGGCCAGTTCTTCGGCGACCATCTCGATCCCCTGGGGGTCGACCTCGACGTCGAAGAAGGCCGAAACGGTGGTGCCGACCTTCTCCGGATTGACGATGACGGTGAATTTTTCAATGACGCCTTCCTCGATCAGCCGCTGCACCCGGTCCCGGGCATGAACCCTGGAAATACCCAGTTCGCGGGCGATGTCGGCAAAGCTCATGCGTCCGTCATCGACCAGCATGGCGAGGATTTTCTGATCCAGGTCGTTCATGTGTCCTCCTTGTTCATCCGCTTACGCCAGCACGTCCCACAGCATGCGCAGCGAGATCGCCAGCACCAGCACGCCGAAAATCCGCTTGAGCCGTTTGACGGGCAAGTCGTGCGCCAGGCGCACGCCGAAGGGCGCCGTCAGCATGGCGGCGCCGGCGATCGCCGCCAGCGCAGGCAGCGACACGTAGCCCACGGTTGCGGGCGGCAACAGGGCGTGTCCCCATCCTGACAGCACGAAGCCCGCCGCGCCGAACAGCGCGATCGGCAAGCCCAGCGCGGTGGAGATGGCGATGGCGCGCTTGAGCTCGAGATTGCAGGCATGCAGGAACGGCACGGTGATGTTGCCGCCGCCGATTCCGAGCAGCGCCGACAGCGAACCGATGCCGAGACCGACGCCCCACAAGCCGCCCCGCCCCGGCAGACGCCAGTGCGCCGCGGGTTTCCAGTCCAGCACGAACTGGGTGCCGACGAAGAGCAGAAATGCGGCGAAGAAACCCTTCAGCATCGCCGCCGGGATGAAGCCCGCCAGGTAACCGCTGGCAAAACCGCCCAGCAGCGTGGCGGGGGCGAGCAGCCGCACCACCGGCCAATCGATGGCGCGACGTTTCTGCTGCGCCCGGATGGCCGACATCGAGGTGAACACGATGGCGGCCAGCGAGGTGCCGATGGCGAGGTGCGGGATGATGTCCCGCGGCAGGCCGTGGAGCTGAAAAATCCAGATCAGGGCCGGCACGATCACGACGCCGCCGCCGATTCCGAGCATGCCGGCAAGCAGCCCGGCAACCAGACCCAGGCTTAGAAAAGACACGATCTCCAGCAATTGAATTCCCTCATGCGGCCGTCGGCGGCCCTGCGTGTTGTCGAATGTTGATCAGGCGCCGGCGGCGGCCCCGTCGCTGCGCGGATCGGAAGCCACCTCGCAGGTGCCGTCGTCCAGCACGCGGATGACGCCCGCGTGCCCCATCATCTGCGCGTAGTCCTCCACCCGCTCCACCGCGTGTCCGCGTTTCGCGAGCTCGTCGAACACCTCGGGCGCGAAGCGGCCTTCGAGTTTCAGCGTGTCGCTGCTCTGCCCCCAGGTGCGGCCGAGCAGCCAGCGCGGGCTGTCCAGCACGTCACTCAAGGGCAGGCGGTAGTCGAGTGCGCGCGTAGCGACCGCCGCCTGGGTCTGCGGCTGGCCGTCGCCGCCCATGGTGCCGTAGACCAGCCGCGGGCGGCCGTTCTCCAGATACATGGCCGGGCTGAGGGTGTGGAAGGGGCGCTTGCCCGGCTTCAGCACATTGACGTGCCGCGGGTCGAGCGAGAAGGACGCGCCACGGTTCTGCCAGATGATGCCGGTTTCCCCCGCCACCATGCCGCTGCCATATTCGTGGTAAATGCTCTGGATGGCGCTGACGGCACGGCCTCTTGCGTCCACCACCCCGAACCAGACCGTGTCCGCCGGACCCACGCCCCTGCCCCAGGGTGCGGCGCGGGTCACGTCGATGGCGTCGGCCAGCTCGGCGGTCGCGGCGGGCGAGAGCAGTTCGGCGACCGGGACGGCGACGTGATCCGGATCGGCCACATGGCGGTCGCGCAAGCGGAAAGCCTGCTTGGTCGCTTCGACCACGAGATGCACATAATCGGCGGAAAGGTGCGGATGGCGGGCCAGATGGAAATGGTCGAGCTGACCCAGAATCAGCAGGGAAGCCAGCCCCTGGGTGGGGGGCGGCATGTTGACGGCCAGCCCGTTGCGGTAGCGCACGCTGATGGGATCCACCTTGCGGCAGTTGAACGCCGCCAGGTCTTCGGCGGACAGCAGGCTGCCGGCATCGGCCAGACCCTGTGCGACCCGGCGTCCGAGCTCGCCGCGATAGAAGCCGTCCGCGCCGTCCCGTTGCAGCAGGCGCAACGATTCGGCGAGCTGCGGTTGCCGGAAGACGGCGCCTGCCGGCGTCGGCCGGCCATCGGGCGCATAGATGCCGGTGAGGGTCTGGAAGCCGCCGAGTTCCGCCCATTTTTGCGTCAGGAAGGCGCCCTGGCTGGCGCTGCACGCGAAGCCGTCTTCGGCGTGGCCATGGGCGGGTTCGAACACGTCCTGCCAGGACAGGCGGCCGCCCCAGTGGGTGCGGCTGAAGGCATGCGCGGCGCCCCATACCGACACCAGGCCGGCCACCGTATTGGCCGCATGCGGGCCGCGGGCGGGAATCGCGTCCAAGCCTTGTCCGGTGTAGAACTCAGGCGTGT
>DONB01000013.1 GCA_003510325.1 Thiobacillus sp.
GCGGCAGTTCGAGACACACCTGGTTGCGTCCGTCGCTCTTGGCGCGATACAGCTGCAGGTCGGCGCGTTCGATCCACAGGTCTGCAGTGGAGCGGACCCATTCCGGCGCATAGGCGCCGCCGATGCTGATCGTGACCCGCAGGCTGACTTGCTGCGTTGCGATCGACAGCGATTCGATCGCATGACGAATGCGTTCGGCGACGGTACGTCCGCAGGCCGGCCGGCAGTTGGGCAGGACCATGGCGAATTCCTCGCCGCCATAGCGGACGACCGTGTCCATCGGCCGCACGCACCGGGCCAGACAGTCGGCAACGGCCTGCAGCACCTGGTCGCCGGCCAGGTGGCCGTGGGTGTCGTTGATGTTCTTGAAGTGATCGATGTCGAGCAGCAGCAGCAGGACCGATTCGCCGGAGCGCGCAACGATCTCGATCGAGCGTTCCAGCACGGCGCGGAAGTGCCTGCGGTTGCCCAGCCCCGTCAGCGGATCCTTGAGCGAAAGCTCGCTGAGGCCATCGAGGAGCCGTTGCAGATAGCGAAGCGGCGGTTCGCCCGGTTCCGGCTGGCTGTCCTGGCCGACGTGTTCCAGCAGCGCGCGTGCGTCGTCAAGACGCAGGTCGTGCAAATCGATCAGCGAGGAAGAAATCAGTGAAGCCACAAGCGGGTTTGGATACCTGGCGTTCAAATCGAGCAAGGGAACAGCAGGCCCTTGCCGCTACGCCGCCAAGTATGTGGGCATTTGCGCCGTTGATCAAGCGCCGCGAGTCGATCAAATGCGCTTGGGCCGTATCGTTGCCGGCTGACGTCCTGTCCGGCAGGGTGCGGTTGAACGTGAGCAGCGACGGGGCGCCGGCCGCTCCGTGATGAATGCCGCCGATCGGCGCGGCTCTCGGGGCGCTGAGCCGATGCCCCGGCGGCAACGCCGCTAGGCTACGCTGCCGAAGCTGGGGTCGCTGGCCATGAAAGGCGCTTTCAGACCGGCCAGACGGCAGCTTTGCGCGATGGGCCCGCCCGGAAACAGCGTATACAGATATTTCAGTCCGCCCTTCTGGTGGAAGTGCTCATCCAGGGCGTCGTGCAGATCACGCAGGTTGATGGTGGTGTCGTCGGCGTGGTGCGCGTAATAGTTCTGCAGGGCGCGTATGGTTTCCCAGTGGTCTTCGTTGAGTTCCAGACCCTCTGCCTGGGCAACCTTCCGGGTTTCCTCGCGGCTCCAGTCGAACGGGGCATGGGGGAAATCGGGATCGGTTGCAGGTTCGTTGATGAGCCGGTTGATGTCGGTTGAAACGTGCAGCATGACGACTCTCCTTCAAGCTTCGAGTGTCTATTAAAAGTAGGTCACGCCATTCCGTGATTCAAGCAGCGTTTGCCGGCGCCTTGCCCTGCGGCTCGCGACCCTGTCGCATGAAAAAGGCCGTGGCCCAAAGGGGCACGGCCTGGCTTCGCCTGCGGGGTGCATGTCCCCGCTCGACTAACGACGGCCGCCGCCGCGCGTCGAGGCGGAACCGCCGGAACCCGACAGCGTGGTGGTACTGTCCAGATAGCGGTTCACCGTGTCGGCGCCGGCGCCCTGGCGCACGAAGTCGGCAAACTCGGTTCCGCTGAGGTTGTCCTCGATGCGGGTGTTGTGGATGTCATTCGGCATGTTGGCCCAACCGGCACCGTTGGGGCTGTTGTGATCGGCCAGGGCGGAGGCCGAGAGCAGGGCAGCGAGGGAACCGAGGATGAGGGCGTGTGCGGTTTGCTTCATGAATCACTCCTGTGCAGTTTGAAAAGTCCCCGTGCAGGTCGATGGCTTGTCCGGGGTGAATGCATGGTAGGAAGCGGGCGTGTCGGGGTCGTGTCGCTGCCGTTCCAGAATGTGACAGCCTGTGACAGGTGCCCCTGACGGACTAAGCTGAAAGCGTCCGGGTGTTGCGAGGAGCCTGCCATGGCGAAACGGTCCTATCCGCTGTCGAAGGTATACGGCCTGCTGGAGCCGGGGCCGGTGGTGCTGGTGACGACGGCCCGCAAGGGGCGCGCCAACATCATGACGATGTCGTGGCACACCATGATGGAATTCGAGCCGCCTCTGATCGGCTGCGCNNAATCAGCGGCCGCAATGCCTCGTTCGACACGCTGAAGGCCACGAAGGAATGCGTGATCAACATCCCGACGCTGGAACTGGCGAAACAGGTGGTCGGCATCGGCAACTGCTCCGGGCTCAAGGTCGACAAGTTCGCGAAATTCGGCCTCACCCCGACCGCAGCCTCTGAGGTGCAGGCGCCGCTGATCGCCGAATGCTATGCCAGCCTGGAATGCCGGGTGGCCGATGCGCGGCTGGTGAACCGCTACAACTTTTTCATTCTCGAGGGGGTGCGGGCCTGGGTGGACAGCGCCGTCAGGAAACCGCAGACACTGCACCATCGCGGAAATGGCGTGTTCGCGGTGGCCGGCGAGACGGTCAAGCTGCGTTCGAGCATGAAGTAGGCGCCGGGGCGGAGTTTGCAGTTGGATTCCCGGTACAAGTTGATACTCTGAAAGACGGGCCAGTTTCTTCAACCGGAAGGGGGCATCATGAGCATCGCAAAAACCATCGAAGTCACGGCAAGCTCCAAGAAAAATTTCGAGGACGCGCTCAAGCAGGGGATCGCGAAGGCGGCCGAATCGCTCGAGAACATCACCGGCGCCTGGGTGATGGATCAGAGCGTGAAGGTGAACAAGGGCAAGATTGTCGAATACACCGTACGGATGAAGCTGACCTTCGTGCTGAAGTAGCCGCGGTTCCGAGCGTGACGCATCGCGATGCACTGCTGGCATCGTACTGGGCATCCGGGCGGGGCATGCGGCAGCGGGTTCGGAGGGAACCGGTTTGACCAGACAGACTGACGATGGCGGCCATCACCGTCATCCCGTTCCGGTCCGTCTTGTATTTGCCGGTCTGGGTGCGCTATTTCTCTTGCTGGGGGTTCTCGGACTTTTTCTGCCGATACTGCCGACCACGCCCTTCCTGCTGCTGGCGGCCGCCTGCTTCGCGCGTTCTTCCCGCCGCATTTTCAACTGGCTGCTGAATCACCCGCAGTTCGGGCCGCTGATTCGAGAATGGCGCGAGCATCGCAGCATTCCGTATCGCGCCAAGCGCGCCGCGCTGGGGCTGATCGCGCTGAGTTTCGCGGTTTCCATCGGGTTTGTCGTGCCGGGCTGGCCGGCGAAGCTGGCCATGGGCGTCGGCGGCCTGATCCTGATGGCGTGGATCGCGCGTATTCCCTCGCGCGATTCGCCAGCCGGCATGGGGTGATCCGGACGCGCAGCACTTTTATTCGTTCCCGGATTCAATTGCGGATGCGGAAACGCTGCCGCGCTCAGGGATAATCCGGCCGCATGAGCGTTGTCCCTTACTGGCGTCTGTCCGGTTTTTATTTCTTCTATTTCGCCTTCGTCGGCGCGATGTCGCCGTTCTGGGGACTGTATCTTCAGTCGCTGGCGTTCAACGCGGTCGAGATCGGCGTGCTGATGTCGCTGTTGCAGGTGATGCGGATTTTCGCACCCAACATCTGGGGGCATATCGCCGACCGCACCGGCCGCCGCACCGCGATCGTGCAGATCGCGGCGCTGGGCAGCGTGATCGTGTTCGCCGGGGTGTTCTTCGACAGCGGCTTCTGGTGGCTGTTCGCGGTGATGGCGGCGTTGAGTTTCTTCTGGAGCGCGNNCGTCGCTGCCGCTGGTGGAGGCGATGACGCTGTCGCATCTGGGTGAGCGCACCGATGCCTACGGCCGCATCCGCCTGTGGGGCTCGGTCGGCTTCATCCTGGTGGTGGTGGGGCTGGGCTATGCCTTCGACACCGTTCCGATCAGCTGGCTGCCGTGGGCAGTGCTAGCGGTGATGCTGGGCATCGTCGCGTTCGCGCGGGTGATTCCCGAGGCCGAGATCCTGCCGCATGCGGGCGATCACATCCCGGTCTGGGAAGTGCTGAAGCGGCCGGAGGTGGCCTCGCTGCTGGCAGCCTGCATGCTGATGGCGGTGACGCACGGGCCGTACTACACCTTCTACTCAATTTATCTGGTCGACCATGGCTACGACAAGTCCACGGTGGGCTGGCTGTGGGCGCTCGGCGTGCTGTGCGAGATCGGGATTTTCCTCATCATCCCGCGCATCTTCGCCCGGGTGACGCCGCGCCGCCTGATTCTGGCGAGCTTCGCACTGGCGGTGCTGCGCTTCCTGCTGATCGCCTGGGGGGTAGAGTCGGCCTGGCTGGTGTGGGGTGCGCAGACACTGCACGCCTTCACCTTCGGCACCTATCACGCGGCGGCGGTGGCGCTGATCCACCAGCATTTCCGCGGGCGTCACCAGGCGCGCGGGCAAGCGCTCTACACCAGCCTGTCCTACGGCGTCGGCGGCACCATCGGCGGGCTGGCGAGCGGGCTGACCTGGGAATCGCTGGGCTCGGCGTGGACCTTTACCCTGGCTGCCGTCAGCGCTGCACTGGCCTGGGGGGTGTACGCCGTGTGGGGGCGCCCGCCCCCTCGTACGGCGAAACCCGTGCCAGCGCCACGTTTCTGATGATTAAACAGGCCAAGCTATGAAATAATCAGCGTTTTACGCGCTTTAACGCTTGATTCCCCATGCCCGGTCAGACCTTATTTCAGAAGTTGTGGGACGCCCACGTCGTGCACGTCGAGGCCGACGGCACCACGCTGCTCTACATCGACCGCCATCTGGTGCACGAAGTCACCAGCCCGCAGGCGTTCGAGGGGCTGAAACTGGCCCACCGCACGCCGCGCCGCGTTGACGCGGCCATCGCCGTGCCCGACCACAACGTGCCGACCACCGACCGCAGCCAGGGCATCGCCGACCCGATATCGCGCCTGCAGGTGGAGACGCTCGACGCCAACTGCGCCGAGTTCGGTATCACCGAATTCAGGATGGACGACGTCCGCCAGGGCATCGTCCACGTCATCGGCCCCGAAGAGGGGCTGACCCTGCCCGGCATGACTGTGGTGTGCGGTGACTCGCATACCTCGACCCACGGCGCGTTCGGCGCACTGGCATTCGGCATCGGCACCTCCGAGGTCGAGCACGTGCTGGCCACGCAATGCCTGTGGCAGAAGCCGTCGAAGACCATGCTGGTCAAGGTCGAAGGCCAACTCGGAAAAGGCGTGACGGCGAAGGACATCGCGCTCGCCATCATCGGCGAGATCGGCACCGCCGGCGGCACCGGCTATGCGCTGGAATTCGGCGGCTCGGCGATCCGTGCCCTGTCGATGGAAGGCCGCAT
>DONB01000248.1 GCA_003510325.1 Thiobacillus sp.
GTCTTGCCGGCGCCGTTGGGACCGAGCAGGCCGACCACCTCGCCGCTTTTGACTTCGAACGAGACGTCATGCACCACGGTGCGTTTGCCATACGTCTTGCGCAGGCCCTGGGCGGAAATCTGGCTCATGGCTTGGCGGCGGGCTGCTCGGCACGCGGTTTCGGACGGATGACGGCGCGCACGCGTCCGCTCGGGGTTTGGGCGCCGGGCTGGCCGACGACCTTGTAGAACTCGGTGTTGGCGTTGTAGGAAATCTGCGCGCCGCGCAGTTCGTCGACGCCGCGCCGCAGCCGGGCCTGGCCGATCAGCTNNATTCGATGCGGTCGGCGAAACCCTCGATGAACTCCTCGCGGCCGTCGAGTTTCTGACGGAAGGCCACGGGCCGCCCGGTGGCGCTGACCTTGTCGAGGCCCTCGGCATTCTGCGTGACCTGCACGTGGTCGGCGCGCAGCATCAAGGTGCCCTGGCTGAAGATGACATTGCCCTGGTAGATGCTGACCTTGCGGATGTCGTCGAGGGTGACCGTGTCCGCCTCGAGATTGACGGGCTTGTCGCGGTCGGCTTTCTCGGCGTGGGCGGGTGCGGCCAGCAGCGCGGCACACAGCGCCGCATAAAAACCTGTTTTCAAAATGTGCATGGCGCTCATGTCTTTCCGGAAATGTAACGGGCTTTCACCCGTCCTGTCAGTGTGATGAGGCGACGCCTGGCATCGTATTCCATGCCGCTCGCCTGCACATTCATGGTGGCGTCGCGCACGTCCACCGGGCCCGGCGCGCGCAGCAGATCGCGTTCGGGGAATACCAGCAATTGTGCCGTGCGCAGGGTCATGGCGGACTGCCCGGGGCGGGCGGCGCGCTCCACGATGACGCCGCCGCGCAGATCGACCTCGTTGCCATCGGACGAGACGGTGGCCTCGCGTGCGTCTGCACGCACTTCGCCGGCCTCGGCATCGAGCTGGACGAAGCGCGGCGACTCCAGCTCGGTGAGCTTGCTGCCGGAGTAATGCTTGAGCTTCTTGGCGGACAGACGGTAGTGCGGCCTGCCTGCAGGGTCGGTGCGCAGCGCATCGAAATTTTCCATGATGCCTTCAGGATCGGCCCGAGACGCCTGGCTGCCGCCGGGCACGATCTGCACCGACTGCTCGATCCAGAAGCTGAGTGCGGCCAGCAGCAACAGAATCGCCAGCGGCAGCCACAGCGAGCCGCGCGTGATCATGCGGTTCCCGGGCGGGCAAGGTGCGAAAGCCCGGTCATTTCAGATAAGGGGCCAGCGCCGCGTCCAGCGTGCCTTGCGCCCGCATCAGGAATTCGCAGGCTTCGCGTACGGCGCCGTGTCCGGCTTCGCGCGTCGTCGTGTAATGGCTGTGCGCCTTCACCAGTTCGGGCGCGGCAGGCACGGTGATGGCCAGGCCGGCGCGCCGCATCACCGGCAGGTCGACGACGTCGTCGCCCATATAGGCGGTGGCTTCGCAGTCGATCTTCAGTTCGCGGCACAGCGCCTCATATACGACCAGCTTGTCATGCGCGCCCTGATGCACGATCTCGATGCCGAGATTGCGCGCGCGGTGTTCCACCACGCGTGAACTGCGGCCGGTGATGATGGCGAGTTCGACCCCGCTGTTTTTCAGCATTTTCAGGCCGTGGCCGTCGAGCGAATTGAAACCCTTGTATTCCTGTCCATCGTCGGCCAGAAACAGGGTGCCGTCGGTCATCACGCCGTCGACGTCGAAGGCGATCAGGCGGATTTTCTGCGCGCGTGCAATCAGGTTCGCCGTCATCACACCACTCCCGCTTTCAGCAGGTCGTGCATGTTGAGTGCACCCACCAAGGTGTTGTCGTCCTCGACCACCAGGAGACCGTTGATTTTCAGGGTTTCCATTTTTTCCACTGCTGCCACGGCGAGTTCGTCCGCGCGGATCGTCTTGGGGTTTCGGGTCATTACGTCGGCGATTCTTGCCTGCTGCAAATCGAGCGTGTGCTCCAGCGTGCGGCGCAGGTCGCCGTCGGTGAACAGGCCAACCACCTTGCCCGCGGCGTCGACCACGGCGGTCATGCCGAGTCCCTTTCGGGTCATTTCGAGCAGTGCGGTCTTGAGCGAGGCGTCGCGGTCGATCTTCGGCAGTTCGTCGCCGCTGTGCATGATGTCGCGTACATGCACCAGCAGGCGCCGCCCGAGCGTGCCGCCAGGATTNNCAGGATGGGTGCGCGCGAAGTCGTCGGCCGAAAAGCCGCGCGCGTCGAGCAGCGCCATCGCCAGCGCGTCGCCCAGTGCCAGCGCCGCCGTGGTGCTGGCGGTCGGCGCCAGCTTGAGCGGACAGGCTTCCTTGTCGACGCCGGCATTAAGGTGGGCGTCGGCCTCGCGTGCCAGGGTCGAGTTGGGGTTGCCGGTCATCGCGACGAGCTTGGCGCCGCGCCGCTTGATGAGCGGCACGATGCTGACGATTTCGTTGCTCTCGCCCGAATTCGACAGCGCCAGCACCANNACCCGTGCACGCCAGGATCAGGTGGACGGCGTCGGCAAAGCCGATGTCGAGGCGATCGGACATCGCGCGCAGGGCGTCGGCTTCGATGTCGAGCACCTGGCGCGCGAGCGTAAGCAAATGTTCGGGGGAAGTGGGTTGGGGTCGCATGGTCGGCAAGTATACTAAAGCCTGATCGTTCGACTGCTTTTCCCCGATGCACAGCAGCCTCCAGCTTGTCCTGATTCTGCTTGCGGTTGCCGTGCTGGTGGCCGCTGCCGCGCGCGCCCTGCGCCTGCCGACCATGCTCGGCTATCTCGTCACCGGCATCGCCATCGGACCGTTCGCGCTGGGCTGGATCCCCGACAGCGAAGAGGCACGTTACCTGGCCGAATTCGGCGTGGTCTTCCTGATGTTTTCCATCGGCCTGGAATTCAGCCTGCCGCGCCTGATGACCATGCGCATGACGGTGTTCGGCTTCGGCGGCGCGCAGGTCGTACTGACCATTCTGCTGACCGCTGCCATCGCCTGGCTGCTCGATCTGCCGCCGCTGGCCGCCATCGCTCTGGGCGGGATCATGTCGATGTCGTCCACCGCCATCGTGTCGAAACTGCTGGCCGAGCGGCTGGAAATCCAGACCCCGCACGGGCGTCAGATTTTCGGCGCACTGCTGTTCCAGGACCTGGCGGTGGTGCCCCTGCTGATCCTGATTCCTGCCTTCGCCAAGGAATCGGATGCGATGGCGGCGACCCTCGGGCTCGCCATGTTCAAGGCCGTGGTGGTGCTCGGTTTTCTGCTGTTCGTCGGCCAGCGCATCATGCGTCCGTGGTTCCAGTGGGTGGCCGGACGCAAGTCGCCCGAACTCTTCACCCTGAACCTGCTGCTGTTTACCCTGGGTCTGGCCTTCCTGACCGAAAGCGCCGGCCTGTCGCTGGCGCTGGGCGCCTTCCTGGCTGGCATGCTGATCTCCGAGACCGAATACCGCTATCAGGTGGAAGACGACATCAAGCCTTTCCGCGACGTGCTGCTGGGGCTGTTCTTCGTCACCATCGGGATGCGGCTCGACCTGATGCAGGTGATGCTGAACTGGGGCGACGTGCTGCTGCTGGTGGCGGCCATCGTCGTCGGCAAAACGGTGCTGGTGGCCGGACTGGCGATGGCTTTCGGCAGCAGTCGGCCCACCGCGCTTCGCACCGCTCTGGGGCTNNGGGGGCCGAGATCACCCAGCCGGTACTGGCGGCGATGGTGGTGTCGATGCTGATCGCGCCGCTGCTGATCCATCGCATGGACGCGATCACCCGACTGATCGCCGGCAGCGAATGGGCCGGGCGCGCCAAGGAAGTGCACGACATCGCGGTCAAGACCTTCGGCAAGGTCCAGCACGTGATCGTCTGCGGCTATGGCCGCAGCGGCCAGAACCTGGCACGCCTGCTGGAGGCCGAGGGCATCACCTTCATCGCGCTCGACGCCGACCCCGAGCGCATCCGCGCGGTCGCGGCGTCCTNNCCGGCCTCAGTCGTGCACAGGCCATCGTGGTGACCTATTCCGATCTGCATTCCAGCATGGCCATCCTGCGCCACGTGCGTGAGCTGCGGCCGGAGCTGCCGGTGGTCGTGCGCACCATCGACGACACCCACATCGACGAACTGAAGGCCGCAGGTGCGGCCGAAGTAGTATCCGAAGTGATGGAAGGCTCGCTGATGCTGGCGTCGCACGCGCTGATGCTGTTGGGGGTGCCGCTTTCCCAGGTGCTGAAGCGGATCCGCGAGGTGCGCGAAACGCGCTACGCCATGATGCGCGGATTTTTC
>DONB01000106.1 GCA_003510325.1 Thiobacillus sp.
GACGGCCCCAACGCGTGGCCGCTCGGCATGATGAAGGAATTGCTGGAAACGCTGAAGGAAATCGACGCGCTGGTGAAACAGCGCGGGTTTATTGAACACAAGTTGATGAAAACCTGATCCGCGCAGGACGCGAAGAGCACGAAGAAAAACTTCGCGTGTTTTCGCGTCCTGCGCGGACAAAACTGAATTTAAGGAAAGAAATTGAGCGCCATTATCGATGTCATCGCCCGGGAAATCCTCGATTCCCGCGGCAATCCCACTGTTGAAGCCGACGTTCTGCTGGAATCCGGCGTGCTGGGCCGTGCCGCCGTGCCGTCCGGCGCGTCCACCGGCAGCCGCGAGNNCGCGACGGCGACAAGTCGCGCTATCTCGGCAAGGGCGTGCTGAAAGCCGTCGAACACGTCAACACCGAAATCTGCGAAGCCATCATCGGGCTGGACGTCGAGGACCAGGCCTTCATCGACCGTACCATGATCGAGCTGGACGGCACCGAGAACAAGTCGCGCCTCGGCGCCAATGCGCTGCTGGCGGTGTCGATGGCGTGCGCGCGCGCCGCCGCCGAACAGGCCGGGCTGCCGCTCTATCGTTACCTCGGCGGCGCCGCACCGATGGCCTTGCCGGTGCCGATGATGAACATCATCAACGGCGGCGCGCATGCCAACAACAACATCGACATGCAGGAATTCATGATCATCCCGGTCGGTGCGCCGAGCTTCCGCGAAGCCCTGCGCTACGGCGCCGAAGTCTTCCATGCGCTGAAGAAGCTGCTGGACGATGCCGGCATGGCGACCACTGTAGGCGACGAAGGCGGCTTTGCGCCCAACCTGGAATCGCACGAGGCTGCGCTCAAGCTGATCGTGCAGGCGATCGAGAAGGCCGGCCTGCAGCCCGGCATCGACGTCGCCATCGGCGTCGATTGCGCCAGTTCCGAGTTCTACAAGGACGGCCGCTACCACCTCGAATCCGAAGGCCTCAAGCTGACTTCCGCCGAACTCACCGATTACCTGGCGGCGTGGTGCGACAAGTACCCCATCATCAGCATCGAAGACGGCATGGCCGAAGGCGACTGGGANNCTCGGGCGAGACCGAGGACACCACGATCGCCGACCTGGCGGTGGCCACCAACGCACGCCAGATCAAGACCGGTTCGCTGTCGCGTTCCGACCGCATGGCCAAGTACAATCAGCTGCTGCGCATCGAGGAAGAACTCGGCGACTCGGCCAGCTACCCCGGACGCGATGCTTTCCGCCAGCGCGGCTGACTGGATCGGACGCATTCGCCGCCAGGGATTGACCTGGGTGCTGGCCGCTTCGTTCGTGCTGCTGCAATACCCGCTGTGGCTGGGCGAGGGCGGCTGGTTGAAAGTGCGTGAATATGCGCACAAAATCGAAACCCAGCAGGCGCTGAATCAGCGCCTGCAGNNTCAATGCAGGGGTACTGGCCGATCTCGGCGACCTCAAGCAGGGACGCGACGCCATTGAAGAGCGTGCACGCAACGAACTGGGCATGATTGCGCCGGACGAATGGTTCGTCCGCGTGGTGTCCGACCACTCCGTTCAGTCGGGAAAAACGCATGAGTGATTTGCAGATCGGCTTGCTGTTAATCGGGGTCGCCATCGTGGTGGCGGTGCTGGTATTCAACTGGATCCAGGAGCGCCGCTTCCGCAAACAGGCGGATGCGGCCTTTCAGGCACCGATGGGCGATGCGCTGATGCAGCCTGCGGCTGCGGTGCCGCGCGAAACCTACGACCGGGTGGAGCCCGCATTGCGAGAGCCGGTCTTCGATGCCGCGCAGGCGAGCGAGGCCANNCCCGGAGCGGCGCCCGCTCCGTCGGCTCATGCGCCATTCGTTCCGCCGTCTGCGTCCGCCGTTCCCGTTTCTTCCAATCCGTCGCGTCCGGCGGCTTCCCCTGTCGCCGCACCGCCGGCGCCCTACGACGAGCTGATCGAATATCGCATTCGCATCGGCAGCGACGGCGTGCAGGCGAACGTGTTTGCCGATGCGATCAATCAGGTGCGTGCCCTGGGCAAGGCCGTGCGCTGGGTCGGCCTGCCTGTGGGCGCGACGGAATGGGAGGAGGTCCAGCCCTGGCGCGATGTGCATTACCAGCAGGTGGTGGTCACCATGCAGCTGGCCGATCGCAACGGCGCGGTGGAGGAGCAGCAACTCGCGGCGCTGTGCGACCTGCTGCAGAACATGTCACGGGCGCATGGCCTGCGCGTCGCCTGCGACGACATGGTCGATGCGCTTGAGCGCGCCCAGGCGGTCGATCGTTTCTGCGTCGACGTCGATGTCCTCATCGGCCTCAACGTGGTGGCGCGCGGCGAAGGCGCGGTCAACCTGACGCGCATCGTGCGCGAGGCGGAAGGCAGCGGCATGGTGCTGGGCGTCGACGGCGTATTCCAGCTGCTCGACAGCCGCGGCNNGAGCCGCTCTACGCCCTGTGCAACCACGACGCCGAGCCGTTCAGTGCCGTCGCGGTGGAAGGGCAGGCCTCGCAGGGCGTGACCCTGCAGTTCGATGTGCCGCGGGTGCCGGATGGTCTCAAGGTGTTCGACGGCATGGTGGCGTTCGGCCGCAGGCTGGCGAATGAAATCGGCGGCATCCTGGTGGACGACAACCTGCGCCCGCTGACCGACACCGGCATCGAAAAAATCCGCACCCAGCTCATGCAGATCTACGAACGCATGGAAGCGCGCGGCGTGCCATCCGGATCCCGGCGGGCACTGCGTCTGTTCTCCTGATGGCGTCGCCCGACGTGCTGGCGCGCGTCCATGCGCTGCGCCAGGAAATCGAACGTCACGACCACGCCTACTACGTTCTCGACCAGCCGACCATTCCCGACGCGGAATACGATCGGCTGTTCCGCGAACTGCAGGCACTGGAAGCCGATCATCCCGAACTTGCCACCCCCGATTCGCCCACCCGGCGCGTCGGCGGCAAGCCGCTCGAAGCCTTTCCCAAGGTGCGCCACGCGGTGCCGATGCTGTCGATCCGGACCGAGACCGACACCGAAGCCAGCGGCGCGCAGGCGTTCGACGCGCGGGTACGCAAGGAGCTTGGACTGGGCGACGCCGATCCTCAGATCGAATATTCCGCCGAGCTGAAATTCGACGGGCTGGCGATCAATCTGCGCTATGAGCACGGCGTGCTGGTGCAGGCGGCCACCCGCGGCGACGGCGAGACCGGCGAGGATGTCACGCAGAACATCCGCACCGTCCACGTCATTCCTCTGCGCCTCGACGCCGAGTCGCCTCCCGCCGTGCTGGAAGTGCGCGGCGAGGTGTTCATGCGGCGCGACGACTTCGAACGCTACAACGCGAAGCAGCGCGACGCCGGCAAGCCCACCCTGGTGAATCCGCGCAACGGCGCGGCAGGCAGCATCCGTCAGCTCGATCCGAAACTGGCCGCGCAGCGCCCGCTGTCGTTCTTTGCCTATGGCCTGGGCGAGGTACAGGGCTGGAAGGCGGCGCCGGTCACCCACAGCGCGACGCTCGATGCGCTGCAAGGCATGGGAATGCCGGTATGCGGCGAGCGCATCACCGGGCCGGGCGCGGCGGCGCTGGTTGCCTTTCACGACGATATCGCCGCACGCCGCGACCAGTTGCCGTTCGACATCGACGGCGTGGTGTACAAGGTCAACCGCTTCGACCTGCAGCGCGAACTCGGTTTCGTCACGCGCGAGCCGCGCTGGGCGGTGGCGCACAAGTATCCTGCGCAGGAACAGCTGACCACGGTGCTCGGTATCGAGGTACAGGTCGGCCGCACCGGTGCATTGACGCCGGTGGCGCGCCTCGCTCCGGTGTTCGTCGGCGGCGTCACGGTGACCAATGCCACCCTGCACAACCAGGACGAGATCGACCGCAAGGATGTGCGCGTCGGCGACACCGTCATCGTGCGGCGTGCCGGCGACGTGATCCCCGAGGTCGTCTCGGTCGTGATGGAGCGTCGCCCGCAACCGGAGCCGCCGCGCTTCAACATTCTGCACGCCTATCCGGCGTGCCCCGAATGCGGCTCACACGTGGTGCGGCTGGAGGGCGAGGCGGCGGTGCGGTGCACCGGCGGCCTGTATTGTCCGGCGCAGCGCAAGCAGGCCCTGCTGCATTTTGCCGGCCGCCGTGCCATGGATATCGAGGGTCTGGGAGACAAGCTGGTCGAGCAGCTTGTCGATCGCGACCTTGTTTGNNAACCGCCGATGTGTACGGTTTGGACCTCGACACCCTTGCCGGACTGGAGCGCATGGCCGAGAAATCGGCGGCGAATCTGCTTCACGCCATCGAGGCCAGCAAGGCCACGACGCTGGCGCGCTTCATTTTCGCGCTGGGGATCCGCAATGTGGGCGAGACGACGGCCAAGGATCTGGCGCGGCATTTCGGATCGCTGGACCCACTGATCGCCGCAACCGAAGCCGACCTGCTGGCGGTGCGCGATGTGGGGCCCATCGTGGCGCAGTCGATCATCCAGTTTTTTGCCGAACCGCATAACCTGGAGGTGGTCGGCAAACTGCGGGCCGCGGGTGTGCACTGGCTGGAATCGGCGGTNNGTGCTGCCGTCGCTTGGTATCCTTGCGGGCAAGACACTGGTGCTGACCGGCACGCTGCCGACGTTGACGCGCGATGCGGCGAAGGAAAAAATCGAGGCCGCAGGCGGCAAGGTGGCCGGCTCGGTGTCGAAGAAGACCGACTATGTGGTGGCCGGCGAGGAAGCCGGCAGCAAGCTGGCGAAGGCTCAGGAACTCGGCGTGACCATACTCGACGAGGCCGGGCTGCTGGCCTTGCTGGCAGCGAACAACAATAACGGGCAGCACGTTTTGAATTTTTGAACCAAAGGACAGACAGGGAAGAGACATGCAAAAAGTAAAAAAAGCCGTATTTCCGGTTGCCGGCCTCGGTACCCGCTTTCTGCCGGCCACCAAGGCCAGCCCCAAGGAAATGCTCCCCATCGTCGACAAGCCGCTGATCCAGTATGCNNGCGAGGAGGCGATGGACGCCGGCATCACCGACATCATCTTCATCAGCAGCCGCACCAAGCGCACCGTCGAGGACCACTTCGACAAGGCCTACGAGCTGGAAACCGAACTGGCGGCGCGCGGCAAGAACCGCGATCTGGAACTGGTGCAGTCGATCCGGCCGGCCGGCGTCAACTTCATCTACATCCGCCAGGCCGAAGCGCTGGGGCTCGGACATGCCGTACTGTGCGCGCAGCCGGTGATCGGCAACGAGCCCTTCGCCGTCATCCTCGCCGACGACCTGATCGACGGCAGCCCGGCGGTGATGAAGCAGATGGTCGACCAGTACGACTACTACCAGTGCTCGGTGCTCGGCGTGCAGCAGGTGGCGCCCGAGGAAACCGCATCCTACGGCATCGTCGACGCCACTCCGATGGCCGAGCGCGTGTCGCGGGTGAATGCCATCGTCGAGAAGCCCAAGCCCGCAGAGGCGCCGTCCAACCTCGGCGTGGTGGGCCGCTACATTCTCACGCCGCGCATCTTCCATCATATCCAGCACCTCAAACCCGGCGCCGGCGGCGAACTGCAGCTCACCGATGCCATCGCGGCGCTGCTGAAGGAACAGCAGGTGCTGGCCTACGCCTTCGACGGCGTTCGCTACGATTGCGGCAGCAAGCTGGGCTATCTGCAGGCGACGGTGGAATATGCGCTGAAGCACAGCGAAGTCAGCGAGGATTTCGCAGGGTATCTGAAGCAACGCGTCTGCTGAGTCCCGTGTGTTCGGTCGGGGAGGAGGCCGATGCGGGTATGGGGCATGGAACGGTATGCGCTCAAAGCGCGTAGACGGCACCTGCCAGGATCGGCGACAGCGTCGATTCCCGTAACCAGGCCTCCAGCTTGTCGGCCGGCATGGGGCGACCGATGAAGTAGCCCTGGGAGGCGTCGCAGCCGAGTATGCTGAGCGTATCCCAGGCGTCGCGGTTCTCCACGCCTTCCGCCGTGACTTTCAGCCCCAGGTTGTGCGCCAGATCGATGGTGGAGCGCACGATCACCGCGTCGTTGTCGTTGGCCTCCATGTCCATCACGAAGGATTTGTCGATTTTCAGCTCGTCGACCGGCAGCCGCTTGAGATAGGCGAGCGAGGAGTAGCCGGTGCCGAAGTCGTCGATCGCGAGCGTCACACCCATGCGGTCGAGTTCGGTGAGGATGCTCAGGCCGTCGCTGGGGCTGGCCATCACGGCGCTTTCGGTGATTTCGAGGGTGAGATGCCCGGCAGTGATGCCGCTCTCGGCGAGCAGGCCGTGGATGACGGCAGGCAGCGTCATGTCGTGCAGGTTGCGTGCGGAGAGATTGACCGCCATGGTCAGGCTGTGGCCCCGGCGGCGCAGGGCTGCCTGTTGCTGCAATGCCGTCTTCAGCACCCAGTGGGTCAGCGGACCGATCAGGCCGGCTTCTTCTGCCAGCGGGATGAAGCTGTCCGGTTCGAGGAAGCCGCGTTGCGGGTGATGCCAGCGCACCAGCGCCTCGAGTCCCGCCACGCGCTGGCTGCGATGGTTGATTTGCGGCTGATAGTAGAGGCACAGCTGATCCGACTGGATGGCTTCGCGCAGCTCGCTCTTGAGCGACAGGTCGCTGCGGGTGGTGTGCACCTGGTCCGGGGCATACACGGCAAAGCCTTTGCCTGTGCGCTTCGCCACGTACATCGCGATATCGGCGCAGCGGATCAGGCCGCTGGCATCGGTGCATTGCGAGGGGAACAGCGAGATGCCGAGGCTCGCACCCAGGTCGATGCTCTGGTTTTGCCAATAGAAGGGCGGGTCCAGGGCAGCAAGCACTTTTTCTGCAATGCGCTGGACTTCCTGGGGATCCAGGCCGGGGATGACCAGCACATATTCGTCTCCGCCCAGCCGCGCCACGGTGTCCTCGGCACGAACCGTGTTCTTCAGGCGCTGTCCGACTTCCCGCAGCAGTTCGTCGCCCACGTTGTGGCCCAGGGTGTCGTTGACTTCCTTGAACCGGTCCAGATCCATCAGCGCGACGCCGAACGAGGCGCCGGTGCGGCTGGAGNNGGTGTCGTTGATGGTCTTGAAGCGGTCCAGGTCGATGAACAACAGCGCGCCATACCTGCCCTCGCGCTCGGCCAGGCTGCGCGTGCGCACAAACACCTGCTCGAAATAGCGGCGGTTGGCCAGGCCGGTGAGCGGGTCGTACATGGCCTGTGCGGCGAGCTGCCTGGCCTGGCGGGTTGCCCGCCGGCTGACAAACCAGGCGATCGCGATGCCCAGCGCCAGCGCGATCGTGCCCAGCCCCAGCATCAGGTTGCGTACGCGGGCATACGAGGTTTCGGCATTGCGCACCGCATCCGCCGTCTGCCGGCGCTGCAGGTCGAGCAGGGCGTTTACCTGATCGGAAATGGCGCGCTGCCTGGGCATGGCCACGCTGCGGATGCGGTCGAAGATTTCGGTCTGGTCGTCGCTGAAAATGGACATTTCCACGACCGACTGCACCTTGGGGTTGGCTTCGATGGTCAGCTTGCGGATGTAGGCCAGGATGCGGCTTTCTTCCGGGTTGAGCGGCATGCGCTCGAAGCGGTCCCGTGCCTGAATGTAGAGCGTGCCCTGCGAGTTGAAACGCTGAATTTCGACGTCCTTCTCGAACGGATCGCTGAGGATCGGCAGGGTGTGCATGGATAGGGCGCGCTCGCGCAACGCGCTGTGCATCTGCATGGCAAGCTCGGTCTTGATGTTGTTGTTCTGGGCGATGTCTTTCAGGCGCTGGTTGGCTTCGGCCACATATCGCAGGCCGATCGCACTGAGCGCAGCCATCAGGCCGAGCACCACGATAAAGCCGATTCCGATGCGGACACCGATTCCCAGGTGCTGCGTGTTCTGCTTCATCTTGTTAGTGATGGCCCATGTTCAGGCGGGCGCACGGAATCCCATAAAGAATGTTTATCGGATAGGGGGTGGGCGTACTTTAACCCGGCGGTCCGCCCGCCTGGCACGGCCTCAACCGCGCAATCCGAGCGGGGCGTGGCCGTGCAGCCAGACAGCGGCTTCCAGCGCGTCGCCCGCGGCCAGCCCCTGGCCCAGCAGCGCAGCGATCATGCCGGTCAGGCGGTCGCCGGAGCCGGCCTGGGCGAGCCAGGGGCCGCCGCTGGTATTGAGCGCATAGCGGCCGTCGGGATGGGCGATGACGGTACCGGCGCCTTTCAGCGCGACGTGGGCGTGGTATTGCGTGCCCAGGCGTTGCGCAGCTTCGATGCGGCTGGCCTGGATATCGGTGTTGTGCATTCCGAGCAGGCGTGCGGCTTCACCGGGGTGCGGGGTGAGCAGGGTCGGGGCGCTGCGGCGGGTAGCCTGGCGGGCCAGATCGGGATCGCCGGCCAGCAGGTTCAGCGCGTCGGCGTCCAGCACCAGCGGGCAGGATGCCGCAAGAGCAGCCTGAAGCAGCGCGTGCGCGCGTGTGCCCTGTCCCAGTCCGGGGCCGATCGCCAGCACGTCGAGGTGCGCATTCAGCAGATTCTCCGGGACGGCAAACATCAGCCGCGGTTCAAAATAGTCGACCACGATGCGCTCATCCAGCACGCCCAGCGTGACGCTGCCTGCGCCTTGCTGCAGGGCGGCGCGGCCGGCAATCAGGCAGGCGCCGACCATGCCCGCCGCGCCGCCGACGATGCCGACATGACCGAACTGGCCCTTGTGACTGTTGCGCGCGCGAGGCGGCAGGCAATGGCGCTTTTCCAGTTGTGTCAGCGCGATGCCGGGTGAGACAGGCAGGCTGGCCGGATCGACACCGAGCAGATCGAGATGCACCGCGCCGGCGCAGTCGGGGCCGTCGGCGGTGAGGAGGCCGGGCTTGAGGCCGAGAAAGGTCAGCGTGTGGTCGGCATGCAGGGCGCAGCCACGTATTCGCCCGCTGTCGCTGTCGAGGCCGCTCGGCATGTCGAGCGCCAGTCTCGGGCAGTTCAACGCATTGGCCTGCGCGATCCAGCGCGCCTCGTCGCCGTTGATGTCGCGCTGCAGCCCCACGCCGAACAGGCCGTCGATCACCAGGCTGTAGCGCCGCGAGGGCGGGATGTCCGCAAGCAGGGTGCCGCCGCTTTCGCGCCAGGCGGCCCAGGCGCGCGCAGCGTCCGGCGGCAGCCGGGCCGGGTCGGAGCGGCTGACGACGTTCACCCGGAACCCCTGTGCGGCGAGCAGGCGCGCCGTGACAAGTGCATCGCCGCCGTTGTTGCCGGGACCGGCCAGCACCAGAACCGGCTCGCCGGATTCGCTGGCCAGCGTGCCGGCCAGGTCGGCAGGGGCCGCGCCTGCGCGGGCCATCAGCGAGGTGGCGGGATGGGCGGCGGCCCATTGCCGGTCGATGGCCCGGATGTCGGCGGCCAGGAACAGCGGCGGGGAGACGAGGGTGCGCAGCGCGACCGGCATGGGGGCGTAGGGATCGGGTCGATTCGGACGGTCAGGATCTGCCATGCAAGGGGGTGCCCGGGCGCGGTGCGGGTTTGCGATGTCGACATCTTAATCCCAGGGCCGTCGCGGTGGCGCCCGCACGTGCGCAAGACGGCGGGCAGTGGGTGGAAATGACCAGCGTCTCAGGTATTGAGTACAGCTATCCTGCTGCCGCTAACGTAGGGCCGAATTCACAGCGTTCGATAAATTGGAGTGTGACATGCGTAGACGTAGCTTCCTGGCGGGACTGAGCCTGCTTCCCGTGCTGCCGCTGGCGGCCCATGCAGCCAGTGGCGACCTGAGCATCGGGATTTACCCGGGCACCGGCAAGGCCGACATCGTGATGGGAGACTTTCGGGCCCATGCGATGCCGTTTGCCCAGGCGCTGGCGGCGGCCCAGGGCGGAAAACCCAAGCTCACCCTGTTCCGCAGCATCCGCAGCGTCATGGGCTCCCTGAAAAGCGGCCGCCTGGATCTGTATTTCGTTCCGCCTTCGGTGGCGGTCGCCGTGCTCGATCACGATTACTCGCCCATTGCGCGCGTGCGCGACCAGGCGACGGGCGTGCTGGTACGCCGCAAGGGCGCAACCGTGACGGCAGTGGCGCTGACCGAGAAGGAATCCTGGCTCGATGTGATGGCGCGCCACACGCTCAAGCGCAACAAGATCGAGGGCATGAAGGTTTTCAATTTCAAGACGCAGGAAGATGTGGCGCTGGCGATGCAGCGCGATTATGCGCAGGCCGGCAGTCTGCGCAGCAAGCTTGCTGACGAATTGATCGCCCGCGGCGAGTACGAACTCTGGTATCCGCTGCCGACCACGCCGGATTTCACGCTGATGGCGAGCAACCGCCTGAGCGCAGCCGAGCAGAACAGGCTGGGGGCAGCGGCCGTCGCGCTGAGCCCTGAAGCCATTCAAACCCTGCAAAAAACCATCCACAGCAAGGTCACGGGCTTTGTGATCGACAAGGAAGCGGATTACAAGGTGATCAAGCAGGCGATCAGCGAAGCCGGATACTGAATCCGTGTCCGCGATCCGATCGCCGCTTGCGGGACATTCCGGGTGGCCTAGACTGCGGGGTATCCATTGGTTTGAGGAATGCGGTATGGATACCCGGCATCGCACCCCTGCGGGCGCGCTGCTTGCGCAGTGCTCCGACGAAGACGGCTGCAGCGTGGTCAGTTGCGAAGTCTGCCTGAAGGAAATCCCGGGCGACGCGGTCAACGTGACGGACGCGCAGGACTATGTCCATCATTTCTGCGGCCTTGAATGCCTCGATGTCTGGCAGAAGCAGGCCGGCAACCCTTCACGATCCGGCCCGGAGAAGCGCCCCGATCGGCTAAAATAGCGCCTTTGCCCGCTCGCAAAGACGCACATGTCTGCCATCGTCTCCCTTCCCGGCGCCGCTGCGCTGTCCCCGTTTCGTCTCGACAAGATCCGCCGCGAGGCCGCTCAGCAGGGCTTGAGCCTGGGTACGCTGGCAGCCCGCCACTGGCATTTCCTGGAAGTGGAAGGCGAACTCGACGTTGCGGACAGGTCGCTGGTCGAGCAGGCGCTCGATTACGGCGAGCCGACCGATACGCCGACCGCAAGCGATCCGCTGATCCTCGTCACGCCGCGTCCCGGCACCATTTCCCCGTGGTCGTCGAAGGCCACCGATATCCTGAAAAACTGCGGACTGGCCGGCTTTCATCGGATCGAGCGCGGCGTGGCGTTCCATGTGACGGATGCCGCCGGCCGGGCCCTGTCGGACGAGGCGAAGGCGCGCCTGCTGCCGCTGCTGCATGACCGCATGACCGAGGCGGTGATGACGCTGGCCGACGCAGAGCAACTGTTCCGCCATGTTCCGCCGCGCGAACTGACCTCGGTCGACGTGCTGGCCGGCGGCCGCGCCGCGCTGGAGACGGCCAACCGCGAGCTCGGCTTGGCGCTGTCGGACGACGAGGTCGAGTATCTGGTCGACAACTTCACNNTGATGATGTTCGCGCAGGCCAACTCCGAACACTGCCGTCACAAGATCTTCAACGCCAGCTGGGTGATCGACGGCGCGGCGCAGGCGAAGTCGCTGTTCGGCATGATCCGCGACACCCACGCCGCGCATCCCGCAGGCACCGTGGTCGCATATTCGGACAACTCCTCGGTGATCGAAGGGGCGCAGATCGACCGGTTCTACCCGCGCACGGATGGCGGCTATGCCTACAGCAGCGAGCTGACCCACGTGCTGATGAAGGTGGAGANNCCAAGCCGAAGGCGGGCCTCTGCGGCTTCTCGGTGTCCAACCTCAATATCCCCGGCTTCGAACAGCCGTGGGAAACCGGTGCCTACGGCAAGCCCGAGCGCATCGTCACCCCGCTCGCCATCATGCTCGAAGGCCCGATCGGCGCCGCCGCGTTCAATAACGAATTCGGCCGCCCCAATCTCGCAGGCTATTTCCGCACCTTCGAGGAAACCGTCGCCGGGCAGCGCCGCGGCTACCACAAGCCG
>DONB01000018.1 GCA_003510325.1 Thiobacillus sp.
CTGCCCGACATCCGTGGCCGCGAGCAGATCCTGCTGGTGCACATGCGCAAGGTGCCGGTGGCGCCCGACGTGCGCGCCGACATCCTGGCGCGCGGCACCCCCGGCATGTCCGGCGCCGATCTGGCCAACCTGGTCAACGAGGNNACGGCCTACCACGAGTCCGGCCATGCGGTGATCGGGATGACGCTGCCGGGCTGCGACCCGGTGCACAAGGTGACCGTGATCCCGCGCGGCAGAGCCCTGGGCGTGACCATGTCGCTGCCGGAAATGGACCGCTTCAGCCTGTACAAGGACGAGATGCTGTCGCAGATCAGCATGCTGTTCGGCGGCCGGGTGGCGGAAGAGATTTTCGTCGGCAGCATCTCGACCGGCGCCTCCAACGACTTCGAGCGCGCCACCAGCATTGCGCGCGACATGGTGACCCGTTACGGCATGTCCGATGCCCTGGGCCCGATGGTGTACGGAGAAAACGAGGGCGAGGTCTTCCTCGGCCGCTCGGTGACCACGCACAAGAACATGAGCGAGGCCACGATGCAGAAGGTCGACGCCGAGATTCGCCGCATCCTGGACGAGCAGTACGCGCTGGCGAAGACAATCCTCACCGAGAACCGCGACAAGGTCGAGGCGATGACTGCGGCCCTGCTGGAGTACGAGACCATCGACGCGGAACAGATCGGCGACATCATGGCGGGGNNCGACAAGCCGAGCGCTCCGGCGCCGACCGCGCAACCCGCACAGGAGGCCTGAGCGCCGATTCCTGATCAACCATTACAATAGAGGGGCTTTGGCCCCTCTGTTTTTATGTCCGTTCTCCACGCCGGTTCGCACCGACTCTCCCTGGCCCGCCCCCTCGTCATGGGCATCGTCAACGTCACCCCTGATTCGTTTTCGGACGGGGGCCGCCTTGACGATGCGCAGGCAGCCATCCGGCATGCGCTTACGCTGCAGGAAGCGGGCGCCGATATCCTCGACATCGGAGGGGAGTCCACCCGGCCTGGCGCAGCGGCCGTGCCGGCGGACGAGGAAATGCGGCGCGTGCTGCCGGTGATCAAGGCGCTGGCCAGCCGTGGCTGCGTGGTATCGGTCGATACGATGAAGCCCGAGGTGATGCAGGTCGCGCTCGATGCCGGAGCGGCGATGGTGAACGACGTGATGGCCCTGCGCGCGCCCGGTGCGCTGGAAGCGGTGGCAGCATCCGATGCGGCGGTCTGCCTGATGCATATGCAGGGCGAGCCGCAGCGCATGCAACTGTCCCCCCACTATGTCGACGTGGTGGAAGAGGTGAAGCGGTTCTTGCAGGGCCGCGTCGTGGCCTGTGAGGGGGCCGGCATCAGCCGTGAGCGGCTGGTCATCGACCCCGGTTTCGGCTTCGGCAAGACGCTCGATCATAATCTGGCGCTGCTGAGTCATCTGTATCATCTGGCTGAACTGGGTCTTCCGGTGCTGGCGGGGCTGTCGCGCAAATCGATGCTGGGCTCGCTGACCGGCCGTGAGGTGGATGAACGCGAGTTTGCCGGAATTGCGGCGCACCTGGCAGCAGTGGCGCGCGGGGCGCGACTGTTGCGCGTACATAATGTGGCGGCCATGCGTGATGCGCTGGCCATCTGGAATGCAGTGGAGGAACAACAGGATGGGACGTAAGTATTTCGGCACTGACGGCGTGCGCGGCAAGGTGGGCGAATCGCCCATCACGCCCGAGTTCGTCATGCATCTGGGTTACGCCGCCGGGCAGGTGCTGGTGGCCGACCGTGGCAGCTTGCCGCCCAACCAGCATCCGACCGTGCTAATCGGCAAGGACACGCGAATTTCCGGCTATATGCTGGAAGCCGCGCTGGAAGCCGGTTTCACGGCCGCGGGGGTGAATGTGCTGATGACTGGACCGATGCCGACGCCGGCGGTGGCCTACCTGACGCGGGCATTGCGCCTGCAGGCGGGCGTGGTGATTTCGGCCTCGCACAATCCGTTCGAGGACAACGGCATCAAGTTCTTCTCGGAGAGCGGTCAGAAATTGCCAGACAGCGTGGAGGAGGCGATCGAGGCGCGCCTGGATCAGCCGATCGTGACGGTCGAGGCTCGCCAGCTGGGACGCGCCCGCCGCATCGAGGATGCCGCTGCGCGCTACATCGAATTCTGCAAGAGCACCTTCCCCAACAACCTCGACCTGCGCGGCATGCGCATCGTGGTCGACTGCGCCAATGGCGCGACCTACCACATTGCGCCGCATGTGCTGCACGAGCTGGGTGCCGAGGTGATCGCCATCGGCAAGGATCCCAACGGCTTCAACATCAACGACGAATGCGGCGCTACCTATACCAAGGCGTTGTCGGAGGCGGTACGCGCGCATCGCGCCGATCTGGGCATTTCGCTCGACGGTGACGGCGATCGTCTGATGATGGCCGATGCCGAGGGACACATCTACGACGGCGATCAGCTGGTCTACATCATCGCGCGCCACCGCATCCAGACCGGCTACATGAAGGGCGGCGTGGTGGGTACGTTGATGACCAATCTCGGCACCGAGCATGCGCTCGGCCGTATCCATGTTCCGTTCGAGCGCGCCAAGGTAGGCGACCGCTACGTGCTGGAACGCCTGCATGCCAACGGCTGGACGCTGGGCGGAGAAACCTCGGGTCACATCCTCTGCCTCGACAAGCACACCACCGGTGACGGAATTGTTTCAGCGCTGCAGGTGTTGCGTGCGCTGAGGGAAACCGGCGAGACGCTGAATGCGCTGACTGCAGATCTGGAGACCTATCCTCAGGTCATGATCAATGTGCCTGTGAAGAAAGGCTTCAAGCTTGACGCGGTGCCCGCGGTCAGTGCCTCGGTTGCCGAGGCAGAGTCGGCTCTGGACGGGAGTGGTCGGATCGTCCTGCGGGCATCCGGCACCGAGCCCTTGATCCGGGTGATGGTTGAGGGTCGGGATGCCGATCTGGTGCGTCATACGGCCGAAACAATTGCAGAGGTCGTCAAGGCCGCAGCCGCGGGCGGATGATTTCCCGTACTGAAATAGTTCTGTAATATTCGCCCGATAGTATGACGACGTCGCCCGTGCGGCAACGTCAACTACTATCGGAGATATCACATGCGTACATTCAATACCCTGGCTCAAGCCACCCTCGTTGCGGCGATGGGTCTGACCTTCTCGATCGGCGCGCTGGCCGCCGACATCACGGGCGCGGGCGCAACCTTCCCCTACGCTGTTTACACCAAGTGGGCCGAGGCTTACCAGCAGGCCACCGGCAACAAGGTCAATTACCAGGGCATCGGCTCCTCGGGCGGCGTCAAGCAGATCCGTGCCAAGACCGTTGACTTCGGCAGCTCCGATGCTCCGGTGAAGGAAGACATCCTGGACGAAACCGGTCTGGTCCAGGTGCCGACCGTGATGGGCGGCGTCACCATCGTGATGAACGTCCCGGGTATCGAATCCGGCAAGCTGAAGCTGGATGGCGTGACCTCGGCCGACATTTTCCGTGGCGCCATCACCAAGTGGAACGATCCCGCCATCGCCAAGCTGAACCCCGGCGTCAAGCTGCCGGATCTGGCCATTACCGTGTCGCACCGTTCGGACGGTTCGGGCACCACCTACGCATTCACCAATTATCTGGCCAAGCAGTCGATGGCTTTCAAGCGTGACGTGGGCGCGGGCAATACCGTAAACTGGCCGTCCAACGCGGTCGGCGGCAAGGGCAACCCGGGTGTCGCCGCCAACGTGCAGAAGATCAAGGGCGCGATCGGCTATGTGGATATCGCCGACGCGATGAAGAACAACATGAGCTTCGTCGCCCTGAAGAACAGAGCTGGCAACTATATCGTGCCGAGCCAGGATTCGGTTGCCGACGCGGCTGCCGGCGCCGATTTCAAGGTCAAGGGCATGGCCCCCGATCTGCTGGACCAGTCGCACAAGAACGCCTGGCCCATCACCAGCGCCACCTACATGCTGGCGTATGAAAAGGGTAGCGATGCTGCCAAACAAAAGGGCGTGGTCGATTTCTTCACCTGGTCCCTGAACAATGGCCAGAAAATGGCCGCCGATCTCGGCTTTGTGGCGCTGCCGCCCAACGTCGTGAAGATGGTCGAGGCAGAAATGAAGAAAATCAAGTAAGCCGTTTTAGCGCTAATTGATTGATGCCGGGGGTGGCTTGCCATTCCCGGCTTTCTACGAAAGCATCTGTCAGCTCGGACGGGTGCTTTCGTAGATAAAACTTAACCGACAGGCATCCCACCGTGAGCGAGCCCAGCGCAACCGCCGGAATTGATCTGCATGCCCAGCAGGTCAGGACATTCCGCTTGCAGGACCTATTTTTTCATCGCACAACCCAGGTATTCGCGTTTGTTGTTTTGGCGACGCTGGTGGGGATACTGGTGTCGCTCACGATCGAGGCGTGGCCCAGTCTCAAGGAATTCGGCCCATCCTTTCTGTGGACCAATATCTGGAGCGTACCGGACGATGAATACGGTGCGCTGGCAGCCATTTATGGCACGGTGGTGACGTCCGTGCTGGCGCTGCTGATTGCTGTGCCTATCAGCTTCGGGATCGCCCTGTTTCTGACCGAAACCTGTCCGGTGTGGCTGCGCCGCCCCTTGGGGACCGCGATCGAATTGCTGGCAGGCATCCCTTCGATTGTGTACGGCATCTGGGGCTTGTTCGTATTTGCGCCGCTGTTCGCCGAGCATATTCAGCCCCCTCTGCAGGCGTTGCTGGGTGATGTGCCGGTGATCGGCAGCTGGTTTACCGGTCCCCCCATCGGCGTCGGCATTCTGACAGCCAGCATCGTGCTGTCGCTGATGGTGATTCCCTTTATCGCTTCGGTCATGCGCGACGTGTTCGAAACCGTGCCGCACGTACTGAAGGAATCTGCCTATGGCGTGGGCTGTACCACATGGGAAGTGGTGCGCAACATCGTGCTGCCCTACACTCGCGTCGGCGTCATCGGCGGCATCATGCTGGGTCTGGGCCGTGCGCTCGGGGAAACGATGGCGGTCACTTTCGTGATCGGCAACGCCAACCG
>DONB01000019.1:0-5045 GCA_003510325.1 Thiobacillus sp.
AACTCGGCGACGAAGGCCACCACCAGCTTGTCCTGGCGCAGGCTCGATGCGGTATCGGCCAGCCGCAGGGTGCGCTCGGCGTCGATGCCATGCTGGCGGTCGAGCCAGTCGGCGTAATCGGTGATCGCGGTGGCCAGCCGCATGCGGCGTTCGCTGAAGTCGGCAACTTCCTGTTCCAGATGGATGCTCATGGTTTGCTGTTGTTCTCGATCTCAAGCCAGGGGGTTTCGACCCCGGACACCGCCACGGTTTTCTGCCGCGAGCTTTCGCCCCGCACCAGGCGCACCGCCGATTTCGGCACCCCCAGTCGCGTCGCCAGCCAAGCCAGCAGATGCACATTCGCTTTGTTATCGACCGGCGGCGCGGCAATCTTGAATTTCAGCCGGCCGCCGTGTTCGCCCACCACAGCGGTGGTCTTGGCGCCCGGCTGCACATGCAGTTCCAGCAGCCAGTCGGCACCGTCGCGGCGCGCCCAGGACGGCGGTTCAGAGCGAACCAAGCAGTGCCCGCTCCAGGGCCAGCACCGGCACCATCAGGATCAGCTGGCACAGGATAAACAGGACCAGCGGCGTCAGGTCGATCTGGGCCACCATGGGAATGAAGCGCCGCAGCGGGCGCAGGAAGGGTTCCGACAGCTCGTACACCACCGGCATCAGCGGGTTGTTCGAATTGACCCACGACAGCACCGCCCGCACCAGCGTCAGGCCGATGATCATGTAGACCGCCAGGCTCAGCAGCTTCACCGCCGCCAGACCCAGCATCACCGGCCACACCCGGCCGCCGGCCAGCGCGAACGGGAAGCCGTCCAGCCAGTAGCCGGCCGTCACCACCACCAGCTCGACCAGCCAGGCCAGCACCAGACAGGCCCAGTCCAGGCCGAACATGCCCGGCACCACGCGGCGCAGCGGCTTCACTGCAAAATCGGTGATCGCGACGATGAATTGCGCGAACGGGTTGCGAAACGGCACCCGGAACAACTGCATCATGAAGCGCAGCAGCACCGCGATGACGAACAGGTTGCCCAGCGTCTGGATCAGGAATTTCAGAGCCGCTTCGATCATCCTGGAAACCCCGGTTGGACGCGTCCGATGATACGTCTGGGCGAGTGTCTGGCGCGAAGCGACGATGCAGCAGGCCGGGGCCTGCAAGGAGGAGCGACAAAGCCAGGCGCTCGACCGGGCGTGCCAGCGGGCACGTAACGGATTACAGCCAAGAAATATGTGCGATCGAAGGCATAAAAACCAGTATTCATACAGGACTCCTTAAATTCGATGAGTGGTCAACCGAGGTTTCCAGGATCACGCGAGTCGTCCCAGTTCATCGCCGAGTTCGGCACTGCGGCGGCTGGCCGCCTCCACCGCCTGGCCNNGGTGGTGCCGCCCTTGGACGTCACCTTCTGCCGCAGCACGGCCGGTTCCTCGCCCGACTCCAGCGCCAGCTTGGCTGCGCCGAAGAAGGTCTGCAGCGCGAGTTGGCGCGCCGTCGCCGGCGACAGGCCCTGCGCCACGGCGGCGGCCTCCAGCGATTCGATGAAATAAAACACATAGGCCGGCCCGCTGCCCGACACCGCGGTCACCGCATCCAGCTGGGGCTCGTCCTCCACCCAGACCACGCCGCCGACGGCTCGCAGCACCGCCTCNNCGACACCACCAGCTGACCGGCGAGGCGCGAGGCCAGCGCGGCCGCCACCTCAGGCAGCGTTTGCGGCTTCACCGCCAGCACGATCAGGGCATGCAGGCGGGCCTGCGACAGATCGGTGTGGGTCACCACGCCAAAGCGCGTCGACAGGCGCGCCCGCGCATCGGCATTGACTTCCACCACCTCGATATCGGTGGGCTCGGTGCCNNCCATGTTGCCGCCGCCGATGAAGCTCACTTTATGCATGTTGCACCTCGGATGTTTCATGAATTCGCACGATGATCGCGCAGGATTTTGTTTTATAGGGGAATTTTATGAGGGAGCGGCGTAGTGACTCATACGCCCGACTGAGCGTGGTTGTTGCCGATTTATCGGCTTTACAACCACGGCCTGCCCCTCGCGGGTGGAGCAAGGTTTCCATATGAAACAAAAGACCAGCGAGGGCGTGCGTCAATTCATGAATCATCCGAGGTAGTTTCTCTCGCCAAAAAGGGCGGTTCCGATCCGAACGATGGTCGCGCCCTCCAGAATCGCTGCTTCCAGGTCGCCCGACATGCCCATCGACAGGGTGTCGAGCCCATGGCCACGCGCACGCAGACTGTCGAACAGTTCGCGCACCTGGCCGAATGCGGCACGCTGTGCCGCGACATCCGGCGTCGGCGCCGGGATCGCCATCAGGCCACGCAATTGCAAACCCGGCAACCTTGAAACGGCCCCGGCCAGCGCCGGCAGTTCCGCCGGCCCCACGCCGCCCTTGCTGGCCTCGCCGCTGACGTTCACCTCAATGCAGACCTGCAGCGGCGGAAAACCGGGCGGGCGCTGCGCCGACAGCCGTTCGGCAATCTTCAGCCGGTCGACACTGTGCACCCAGCTGAAATTCTCGGCGATCGCCCGCGTCTTGTTGCTCTGGATGGGCCCGATGAAGTGCCACACGAGTGTCGGATCGCGCAATTCCGCCTGTTTCTCAAGCGCTTCCTGCAGGTAGTTCTCGCCGAATTCGCGCTGGCCGCAGGCGGCGACGGCGCGTACCGCCGCGGCCCCGAAGGTCTTGCTCACCGCCAGCAGCGCGACAGTCGCCGGATCGCACCCAGCCTCGTCCGCCGCGCGCGCGATCCGTGCCTGTACCGCCTGCAGACGCGCGCATGGCGCGCCGGCAGCGCTTCCCGTTTCAGGCTCAAGTTTGCGCGTTTCGGGGCCGTTATCCATAGCGCTTATTATTGAACACAAACCCTGTTCAATAACAGCCGTTTAATTGTTATCGATCCGAAACGCAGCGCGGCTTTCAGAGTATTACGTCACTGACAGGCCCGACGGTTTTCAAACGGTTTCGTTTCGGATCAATAAAGACAAAATCCCATCCAACACTGAACGAGGCACGCGTGGATATTTCTGAACTGCTGGCTTTTGCCGTCAAGAACAAGGCGTCCGACTTGCACCTTTCCGCCAGTCTGCCGCCGATGATCCGGGTCAACGGCGACATCCGCCGCATCAACCTGCCGCCGATGGATCACAAGGACGTGCACCGCATGGTGTACGACATCATGAACGACAGCCAGCGCAAGGTGTACGAGGAAACGCTGGAAATCGACTTCTCGTTCGAGATCCCCTCGCTGGCGCGCTTCCGGGTCAACGCCTTCAACCAGCAGTATGGCGCCGGCGCCGTGTTCCGGACGATTCCGTCGAAAGTGCTGACGCTGGAAGAGCTCAACTGCCCGCCCATCTTCAAGGAAATCTCCGACCAGCCGCGCGGCATCGTGCTGGTGACCGGACCGACCGGCTCCGGCAAGTCGACCACGCTGGCGGCGATGATGGACTACGTCAACGAGAACCAGTACGCGCATATCCTGACGGTCGAGGATCCGATCGAATTCGTCCACCAGAGCAAGAAATGCCTGATCAACCAGCGCGAAGTCGGCCCGCATACGCTGTCGTTCAACAACGCCTTGCGCAGCGCCTTGCGTGAAGACCCGGACGTCATCCTGGTCGGCGAACTGCGCGACCTCGAAACCATCCGCCTCGCGCTCACCGCCGCCGAAACCGGCCACCTGGTGTTCGGCACGCTGCATACCTCGTCGGCCGCCAAGACCATCGACCGTATCGTCGACGTGTTCCCCGCTGCGGAAAAGGAAATGGTCCGTTCGATGCTGTCGGAATCGCTGCGCGCGGTGATCTCGCAGACGCTGCTGAAAACCAAGGACGGCAACGGCCGCGTCGCCGCGCACGAGATCATGATCGGCACCCCGGCGATCCGCAACCTGATCCGCGAAAACAAAGTGGCGCAGATGTATTCGTCGATCCAGACCGGCGGCAACCTGGGCATGCAGACGCTCGACCAGTGCCTACAGGATCTGGTGAAACGCAACGTGATCGCCTCGGCCGTTGCGCGCAACGCGGCACAGAATAAAGACGCATTTTTTGGTTGAGGATTGAACGATGAACGCGGAAAAAACCATCCACGACCTGCTGCGCCTAATGCTGGCGAAGAACGCCTCCGACCTTTTCATCACCGCCGGCTTTCCGCCCGCGATCAAGGTCGACGGCAAGATCACCCCGGTGTCGAACCAGAGCCTCACCCCCGCGCACACCAGCGAACTGGCGCGCTCGATCATGAACGAGCGGCAGTGGAAGGATTTCGAGGCGACCAACGAATCCAACTTCGCCATCAGCCCGCCCGAGATCGGCCGCTTCCGCGTCAACGTCTTCGTGCAGCAGGGCCGCGTCGGCATCGTGATGCGGACGATCAACACCAAGATTCCGAAGATGGACGACCTCAACCTGCCGCCGATCCTGCGCGACGTCGCGATGATCAAGCGCGGCCTGGTGATCTTCGTCGGCGGCACCGGCACCGGCAAATCGACCTCGCTGGCGTCGATGGTGGGCTATCGCAACGAGAACGCCTGCGACCATATCATCACGGTCGAGGACCCGATCGAATACGTGCACGAGCACAAGAAATCCATCATCACCCAGCGCGAGGTCGGCATCGACACCGACAACTGGTTCTCCGCGCTGAAGAACACCCTGCGGCAGGCGCCCGACGTCATCCTGATCGGTGAGATTCGCGACCGCGACACCATGGAATACGCCATCGCCTTCGCCGAAACCGGCCACCTGTGCCTGTCGACGCTGCACGCCAACAGCGCCAACCAGGCGCTCGACCGCATCATCAACTTCTTCCCCGAGGAGAAGCGCGACCAGCTGCTGATGGACCTGTCGCTCAACCTCAAGTCCTTCATCTCGCAGCGCCTGATCCCGCGCAAGGGCAGCACCGGCCGCGTCGCCGCGGTCGAAATCCTGCTCAACTCGCCGCTGATCGCCGACCTGATCTTCAAGGGCCATGTGCACGAGATCAAGGAAATCATGTCGAAGTCGCGCGAACTGGGGATGCAGACCTTCGACCAGGCGCT
>DONB01000019.1:5127-5445 GCA_003510325.1 Thiobacillus sp.
CGCCTCGGCCGCCGCCTTCAGGGCCGCTTCCTCGCCGCCGTATTTCACCGTCAGATGCTCGTCGTCCGGCATCGGTGCGCCCATGGACATCGGGATGATTGATGACTTACCGCTGCCCGACGCACCAAAGTCGGCCACCAGGTAATAACTGCGATAGACCTCGGCGCCGTCGTCGAGGGTGCCGGTGAGACGGATCGATGCGGTGATCATGATGAGGCGCTCGTCAGGAAGGGTTCAGGACAGACGCGCGCGCCGCAACAGGGTTCCGCTCAAGCGGCCGGGACGGTAGGTTTTTTATCCCGCATCGACCCCGCAATC
>DONB01000014.1 GCA_003510325.1 Thiobacillus sp.
ACGGGCCAGATAAGCCTGGGCCAGATCAGTGAAGGCACGCGCGCGCTGACGGCTTTCGCTGTCGACTTGCGTGTTGGCCACGCCGCTTTCCCCGACAGGCTGGCCTGCACAACCGGCCAGCAGGGCTGCCGCCATCACGATCCATTTTTTCACGCTGCCTCCTTGTGCATCCGTTTCATCACGCGCCCGCTCTTGTCGGCCACCTTGCCTGCCAGCTGGCCGCAGGCCGCATCGATATCGTCGCCGCGCGTCTTGCGCGTGGTCACCACATAGCCCGCGTCCTGCAGAATTTCGCGGAACGCCCGCATCGCATCGGCTCGCGGTTTTTCATAACCGGAATCCGGGNNAAGGTGATGAAGTCGCGCGGCGCATGCACCAGATAACGCCGGCATGCAGCCATCAACTCCTCCAGCGGATACTTCTTGTTGATCGGCACGATCTGGTCACGCAGCACGTCGTTGGGTGCATGCAGGCTCACCGCCAGCGCCACCGGACAACGCTCGGCCAGGCGGTCCATCGCCGGCACCAGGCCGGAGGTCGACACCGTTACCCGCCGCCGCGACAGGCCGTAGGCATGGTCGTCGAGCATGATGCCGAGCGCGGTCACCACGTTTTCGAAATTCGCCAGCGGCTCGCCCATTCCCATCATCACTACATTGGTGACTGGACGGTCGGAGATTTCACCGGTGGTGCGATTCGGCTCGGTCTTCAGGCTGTGATGTGCCACCCATAGCTGGCCGATGATCTCGGCCACCGTCAGGTTGCGATTGAAGCCCTGCCGCCCGGTCGAGCAGAAGGTGCATTCCAGCGCGCAGCCGACCTGCGACGACACGCACAGCGTGCCACGGTCGTCCTCGGGAATGAACACGGTCTCGATGCCGTTGGCAACGCCGACGTCGAACAGCCACTTGCGCGTGCCGTCGGCCGAGGCGTGCGCGTAACTGACCGCCGGCGCCTGCACCACCGCCTGCTGCTGCAGCTTTTCGCGCAGGCTCTTGGCGATGTCGGTCATCTGCGCGAAATCGGCCACTCCGGACTGATGCATCCAGTGGAACACCTGCCTGGCGCGAAACGGCTTCTCGCCGAGTTCGGTGAACCAGGCGGTCAGTCCTTCGAGGTCGAAATCAAGCAGGTTTTGCGGCATTGCAGGTGCGATCAGCGTCCGGCGTAGACTTCGCTCGCCGGGAAGAAGTAGGCGATTTCGATTGCTGCAGTTTCGGGCGCGTCGGAACCGTGCACGGCGTTGGCGTCGATGCTCTCGGCGAAATCGGCGCGAATGGTGCCGGCCTCGGCCTTCTTCGGATCGGTCGCGCCCATCAGCGCACGGTTTTTCGCGATCGCGTCCTCGCCTTCCAGCACCTGCAGAACGACCGGACCCGACACCATGAAGTCGACCAGGTCCTTGAAGAAGGGACGATCCTTGTGCACGGCGTAGAAGCCTTCGGCTTCCTGACGCGACAGGTGCTTCATTTTCGACGCCACGACCTTGAGGCCATTGCTTTCAAAACGGCTGACGATCTTGCCGATCACGTTCTTGGCGACGGCATCGGGCTTGATGATGGAAAAAGTACGCTGAACAGCCATGGGAATGCTCCGGAAAATATGAAAAAAACGATCAAAAAACCATGAAAATCAGTCTGCTAGGATAACACGCCGCAGCCCGGGCTGTCTTGTCCTGCCGCCTGTGCAGGCGCTTTTACGGCATTTGCGACGCGGCGCCAGTCAGCCGACCGAAGAATTACCGCTCGACGCGCGGCCACACCCCTGGTTCGCCCGGCCCGGCAAGCAGATCGGCATCGAAGCCGATGCCCTCCGCCCATGCCAGCCGCCCGTCGCACCACAACAGCGGCAGACACGCACGCTGCCAGGGCGGAACGGCCTGTTCCTGCAGCAGATTCTTCAGGCTGCGATGAGGGCCGCCCGGATGCAGCCGCAGACGCTCGCCGCCCTGCCGCACCCCCAGCGTCACGTCGCCCGCTGCCAGCGTTGCGCGCCTCAGGCCCGCGCCTGTCACCGCATCCATCCGCACCTGCACCCCGGCAGCCGGCACCCGGAGTGATTCCTCGCCATTCCACCGAACAGGCGCGGCTGCGGCCGGCGCGGCCGGCGCGAGATAGGCGCCGCCACGATAGCGCCAGACATCCAGTTGCCCCAGCTTGACGCACACGCGCGCATCGTCGCGCGCATCCCGCAATTGATGCAGGGCTTCGTTGAGGCGCCGCGCACTGGGCAGCGAGAGGCCGCGCAGTTCGATGAAGTGGCGCAGCAGATTGCGCGCACGCGGCAGGGACAAGCCCGCAAGCACCGCGCAATCGAGTCGATGGCCGTCGATGGCCGCGCTGGCATCAAGCCGCGCCAGGTCGTCCAGCAATTCCGCGGCCTCCCCCTGCAGGGCGGCAGCACGCGCAAGGGTGGCGCCGCTGCCGGGGAAATGCACAGCCAGCAGCGGCATCACCTGCAGGCGCAGCGCATTGCGACGGTAGCGGACATCCCGATTGCTCTCGTCGTCGACCCAGGTCAACCCCTGCGTCTGCGCATAATCCTGCAGATCGGCACGTCTCACGCCCAGCAGCGGTCGCAGATGCGCAGCCCGCCAGCCTGGCCGCTGCTGCAGTTCGGCCATCGCGGCCAGCCCTTTCGGACCGGCGCCGCGCAGCAGTTGCAGCAGCAGCGTCTCGGCCTGGTCGTCCTGCTGGTGCGCGGTGAGCAGAAAGTCCGCGTCCAGCGACGCGAAAACACGCTGGCGTTCGCGCCGCGCAGCCGCCTCGATGCCGGCCGTGTCGTCGCGCGCGATCCGGACTCGATGGAGTTGCAGGTCAATGGCATGGGATGCGCACAGTCGAGCGCAGAAATCGGCCCACTGGTCGGCATGCGATGACAGGCCGTGGTGTACGTGCACGGCTTGCAAGAGAAAGGGATGCTGGTCGCGCAGCGTCAGCAGCGCATGCAACAGTACCGTCGAATCGAGCCCCCCGGACAGGGCCAGCGTCAGCCGCGCATGCGGAGGAACATGGCGGGCCAGGCTGTCCGCCACCTCCGAAACGACCGGTTTACTTGGCAGGGGTTTCCTTGAAGCTGCCATACGCCCGCAGACGCTGATAGCGCGCGGTCAGCAGGGCATCGAGCGGCGGCTTGCGCAACTCGGCCAGGGTGTCTGTCAGCGCACGGCGCATCGACTGGAACATGGCATCCCAGTCGCGCTGCGCGCCGCCCAGCGGTTCCTCGATGACACGGTCGACCAGCCCGTTGGCTTTCAGGCGGTCGGCGGTGATGCCAAGGGTTTCGGCGGCGACCGAGGCCTTGTCGGCACTCTTCCACAGAATCGAGGCGCAGCCTTCCGGCGAGATCACCGAATAGGTGGAGTATTGCAGGATCAGCGTGCGGTCGCCGACGCCGATCGCCAACGCGCCGCCAGAGCCGCCTTCACCGACGATGGTGCAGATGATGGGCGTCTTCAGTTCCGCCATCACGTACAGGTTGCGTGCGATGGCTTCGGACTGGCCGCGTTCCTCCGCGCCGATACCGGGATACGCACCGGGCGTGTCGATGAAGGTGAAAATCGGCAATCCGAACTTCTCTGCCAGGCGCATCAGGCGCAGGGCCTTGCGGTAGCCCTCGGGACGCGGCATGCCGAAATTGCGGTAGATCTTCTCCTTGGTGTCGCGGCCCTTCTGGTGGCCGATGACCATGCAGGAAATGCCATTGAAGCGCGCCAGCCCGCCCACAATGGACTGGTCGTCCGCAAAGTGCCGGTCGCCGTGCATCTCGATGAAGTCGGTGAAGCAGTCGCGCACATAGTCCAGCGTGTAGGGACGCTCGGTATGGCGCGCGATCTTGGTGATCTGCCAGGGCGAGAGGTCGCTGTAGATGTCCTTGGTCAGCTGCAGGCTTTTTTTGCTGAGCTGCTCGATCTCTTCCGAGATATCGACTGCGCTTTCGGTCTGCACGTAGCGCAGTTCCTCGATTTTGGATTCGAGCTCGGCGATGGGCTGCTCAAAATCCAGAAAGTTCTTTTTCGCCAACTTGTTTCTCCTTGTCCCAGCCAGGCACGGTGCATGCGTTCCGGCCGGAAAACGGGGGTTGATCGGGTGTGATCGGTTTGTCTTCAGGCTGCAGGCTGCGGTTCGAGCGAGCGCCAAATATACCAAGTCGCCAC
>DONB01000174.1:0-166 GCA_003510325.1 Thiobacillus sp.
ATGCCCACGCCGCGGCCGGACACATCGGTGACGACCTCGGCCGTGGAAAACCCGGGGGCGAATATCAGTTGCCAGACGTCGGAATCGGGCATCGTGTCGGACACCGGCAGTCCCTGCTGTTTCGCCTTGGCAAGAATCCTGTCGCGGCTGAGGCCGCCGCCGTCAC
>DONB01000174.1:171-364 GCA_003510325.1 Thiobacillus sp.
GTGGCGGCCCCACGGGTGACGAATTCGACCTTCTTGTCGAGCTTGGCGGCGAGGTCGCGCACCATGCGCGGGAAGCGAGAGAACACGTAATCCATCGGCATCATGCGGATCGACATCACGGCTTCCTGCAGGTCGCGGGTATTGCGCGCCAGCTGGCTGGCACTGTTGAGCAGGCGTTCGTGATGAATGGGGG
>DONB01000174.1:374-5372 GCA_003510325.1 Thiobacillus sp.
CGGCCGCCGCGGCAGGCGCCTGCAGGATGGCATTCGCCTTTTCCGGCTCGAAAATTCCGTAACCCGGCTCTTCGGCCGGCGGATTCGCTTCGGTAGCCGGTTCTGAACCGTGCGTGATCCTGAGATCGTCCGGATCGAGCACGAAGGAGCAGATCGCGACGATGTTGTCCTGGCTTTCGCCTGTGGTCAGCGTGAACACGACGCGTTTGTCGGCCAGGATTTCCTGGCTGATCGTCCCCAGCAGGCCCAGCTCGGCGGCCAGCGCATCCACGTCGCGCTGCGGCACTTCGGGCAGTTCGATGCGGAAACGGACATTGCCGTCTGCGTCCGCAACCGGCGCGGCGGAAGGCTCGGGCTCGACCGGCGGAGGCGGCGGCGCGGCGGCAGCCGGCGCGTCCACGATACCCTGCGACAAGGCCTTCAGGCGCTGGCATACGCTTTCGACCGCTGCCTGGTCGACGCCCGATCCATGGTGGTGCCCGTCCATTTGCATGGTCAGGACATCCTTGGCCGCCAGGAAGGCATCCACGTGCTCGGGCGTCAGCGCCATCTCGCCCTTGCGGATGCGGTCGAGCAGCGACTCCAGCATGTGGGTGACTTCGGTGATGTCGCTGAACGCGAAGGTGGCCGCGCCGCCCTTGATGGAATGCGCTGCCCGGAAGATCGCATTGAGATCCTCGCTGTCCGGCGCCGACACGTCGAGAGCCAGCAGCAATTTCTCCATTTCGGCAAGCAGCTCGTCTGCCTCGTCGAAAAAAACCTGGTAGAACTGGCTCATATCAATCGTCATTTTGTTGCTCCGTCATGTGTCTTCTGCGGGTTGCGTGCTGCATCTTCAGCCGATCAGCTTCTTCACCACTTCGGTCAGCCGCGCCGGGTCGAACGGCTTCACCAGCCATCCATTGGCGCCGGCCGCACGACCCATGGCCTTCATGTCGTCGCCCGACTCCGTGGTCAGCATCAGGATCGGCACGTTCTTGTAGTTCTGCATGGCGCGTAGCGCCTTGATCAGGCTCAGGCCGTCCATGCCGGGCATATTCTGGTCGGTCAACACCAGATCGACTTTCTGCTGTTTCGCCTTGGCAAGGCCATCCTGCCCGTCCACTGCCTCGATCACGCCATACCCGGCGGCTTTCAGGCTGAAGGACAGCATCTGGCGCAACGAGCCGGAGTCGTCCACTGCAAGTATCGTTTTAGTCATCGTTGCTCTCGCTTTTCATGTTCATTCCGTGCCTGGGTATCCGCTCAATTCAAAACAGTTCGATGTCGCCGCTGTTCATGTGGCGCTGATTCACCGTGCTGCGCACGCTGCCTGCCAGTTCCGAGCAGCGCGCCCCGACCCGATCGCTGATGTCGCCCAGCATCGCCAGCAAGGCCTCGTCGCCACTCTCAGGCAAGACGGCGCCATTCGCGTCAAGCGCCCCGAACACGTCCCGCAGGCCGGCCAGGTGCTGCACCATGCGACCGATCAGCTGGCTGGTCATGTCCTGGAACTGCAGGCCGGTCACGGCTGCGCCGACGTGTTCGGCGATCTCCGCGCGCAGCGCCGAGATGCGCGCTGCCTGTTCGGGTGCCGACATGCCGTCGGCCAGCAGCCCATTCAGAGCTTCCTGCTGCCGATCGACCGCTTGATGGATTGCCATGAAGCTCGCGCACAGTTTCTTGATCGCCTCGTCCAGCAGCACGTCCATCTGCACCAGGTCACGCTCGACCTCGGCCAGGTGCTGGTCGCCGTGAACGGAAACGTCGGACAACAGACGCACGACCTGTGCATTCATCAACTCGCCGGTGGGGGACTCATGGGGACGCATCGCGGACTCAGATGAAGTTGAACAGCGACAGGTTGGCGGTTTTCACGAATGACTGCTGCGCAGCTTCGAGGGTGATCTGCTGCTGCGAGAGCTGCGTGAGCGCCTTGGCGTAATCCAGATCCTGCAGCTCGGACAGCGCCTGGCTGTACTGCAGGCCGCGGTCATCGCCCGCATAGTCGAGCGCGTCGAGTTCCTGCAGGCGTGCGCCCGCCGCCGCGCGGACGCCGAGAACGCTGTCCAGTGCCTTGTCCAGATTGGCCTGATGCGTATCCAGCGCGGCCGACGATGGCACCCCGGGCGTATCCAGCAGGGTGGCCAGGTCATTCAGCGTTTGGAACATATCCCAGCCGGCCCCCTGAAACACGGTCGACCCCGGACTGGTGACCGACATCTGGCGCTGAGCATCGACCTGGATATGGCGCTGTCCCGCGTCTCCGTCATAGCTCACCACACCGGTCACCGCATCCTTTGAAAATGCGGGCGTGGCGGTCTGGAAGCCCGAAAAAAGATAGTTGCCCACCGCATCGCGCGTGTTGGCCAGGCCCAGCAACTGATCGAGGCGGCCTCTCATTTCGGTTGCGATGACGCCGCGCTGCGTATCGTTCAGGGCGTCGTTCTCCGCCGCGAGGAGGCTGGTTTTCACGTCCTGGATCAGTTCCGTCACGCTCTCCAGCGTGCCTTCCAGTTCGCCAAGCGCGGTTTTTGCATGCTGCCGGTTGACGTCGAACCGGTTGTTGAGCGACTGCGACTGGGTGATCTCGAGCACCTGCGCAGCCGCGACCGGATCATCCGACGGCGTAAGGATGCGGCGGTTGGTGGCAATCTGCTGCTGCGTCTTGACCAGTTCGGACTGCAATTCGCCGAACCGGGCTGCGGCGTATTCAAACATGGTATGGGTGCTGATGCGCATGATGGACGGACCCCTTTATCGGCCGAGTGAAAGCAGCATGTCGAACATCTCGCTGGCGATCTGCATGACCTTGCCGGCAGCCTGATAGGCCTGCTGGTAACGCAGCAGATTGGTCGCCTCTTCGTCGAGATTGACGCCCGATTCGTTCTGCAGCGTCATGGTGGCTTCGGTGAGCAGCTTGCCCGCCGCGCTGCTGGTCACGTCGAGTTCGCGGGTCTTGTTGCCGATCTGGCTGACAATCTGCGAATACGCGCCCTGATAGGTGGTAGTGCCCCCGTTCATGAGCCGGGCGGTTTGCAGTTCGCCGAGCTTCAGCGCATTGCCGTTGTCGCCCAGGGCTCCGGTCGTGGCGGCTGCCGCGATCTGCTCCGGATCGGTGATCGCCACATTGAAGCCGGATGCGCCGGCTGCGGTCGGACGGATCAGAAAGCTGTCGCCGGGATCGGGCGTCCCTGCGAGCGTCAACTCGACGCCGTCGACGGTCTGCGGGAAAGCGGCAAAGGTGGTGTCGGTGTTGTCGGACAAGCGGGTGAGCGTGTAATTGGCACCGTCAAACCGCAGGCGGTAATCGCTCGTGGTCAGCGCACCGGCATTGCTGATGCTGGCAGCGAGCGTGGCACTGCCGCCATTTTCGCCATTCGCGTAGACCAGCGGCGCGCCGGACCCGAAGAACGCCGCGCCGGCAACGCCGCCGAGATCGAACCCGAGCTGGTGCTGCGCATTGAACGTGCTTGCCAGTCCGATGGCCACCCGCCCGAGGGCATTCTGCGTCGGTTCCAGCGTCTTGCTGCGGAACTCGATCAGGCCGCCCAGCTTGCCGCCCACGATGCCCGTTTCGCCCATGATCACCAGATCGCCGCTGCTGGCCCGGTAGGCGACCTCGATTTTCTCGGGGTTGGCGGGGGACGTCATGTTGCTGAGTTTGTAGGTGGTCGCGCCCACCACCAGAGGCTGGCCGTTTCCGACGAACACGTTGTAGCCGTCGTCGCCCTGCTTGACCACGGTCGCCTTGATTTCCTTGTTGAGATCGAGAACCAGCTGGTCGCGCTGGTCGAGCAGATCGTTGGGAGGCTGACCGGTCGAGCGCAAGGCCTTGCCGATGGCGTCATTCAGGCTCGCGATCTGCTCGGCGTAGCTATTGATGACGTTGACGCTCGAGAGAATCTGGCTGTTGACGCCCTGTTCGATCTCGTCGAGTCGCCCGGCCAGGCTATGAAAGCGCGAGGCAAGCGATTCGGCCGACGACACGACCGCCTGGCGTGAAGGAATCGAGGTCGGATTCGAGGCCACTTCCTGGATGCCGCTGAAAAAATCCTGCAGGGCAGGCGACAGGCCCGATGCGGGATCGGCCAGCAGGTTGTCGATCTGCTTGATTTGCGTGTAATAGCTGTCGAGCCCGCTCTTCGTGGTCTGGGCGGACTGCACCTGATTGCCCAGGTATTCGTTGTAGATGCGCTTGACCGTCGAAATCTCGGTACCCTGGCCGAGAAAGCCAAAGCCGAAATTCTGCGCCAGCGCCGCCCCCTGAACCACCACCTGGCGGTTGTAGCCCGGCGTGGACGCATTCGCGATGTTGTGCCCGGTCGTGCTGAGCCCGACCTGCGCGGCCGCGAGGGCGCTCTGACCGATACTGAGTATGTTGGTAGCCATCTATTCGGGTCGCTGGGTTAGGGTGGAGACGTTATAAATCCGCTTGATAGGTGAATCGGTCGACTTCGTGGTTTCTGAAGTCAGGTGGTTTCTACCAGTCGGATCACCCCCATCAACTTCTGGGCGTAGGCCGGGTCGGTGGCATAGCCGGCCTGCTGCAGGCCGTGGGCAAAGCCGGCGGCATCCCGTCCCTGCGCGATGACGTTCTGATAGCGCGCGTTGCCGCGCAGCAGGTTGGCGTAGTCGCGGAAGGAGTCGGCGTAGGAGTCGTAGGCGCGGAANNCCGGCCTTGATGCCGAACAGGTTATGGCTGTTGGCGCCGTCGGCACCGCGGATCTCCGCCTTGCCCCAGCCGGTCTCGAGCGCAGCCTGCCCCAGCATGAAGCGGGCGGGGATGCCGGTCGTGGCGCTCGCCGCTTGGGCGTGCGGCAACAGGCGCTGCACGAAGGATTCAACGTGCGCAGGGACATCCCCGCTGCGGGCCGCCGGCGAAGCTGCGGTCGGGACCGACGATTCCATCCCGCGAATGGGGGCATCAGCGCGCAGCGGATAGGCGCTCTCTTGCGGGGGATTCAGCGGCAATCCCTGCGCCTCGCCTTCAACGGCAGGCGGAACATTCAGCGCCGT
>DONB01000250.1 GCA_003510325.1 Thiobacillus sp.
GGCTGCCGAATTCGCGGGTGTGGATCGGGTGGCGCCAGATCTCCGACAGCGGGGTTTTGCCGAAGGATTCGTTCTTGTGTTTCCTGAGCACGGCGGCGACTTCGGCCTGACAGCACGGCACCAGCACGATGTGGCGCGCCTGCTTGGCGAGCGCGAACTGGATGGCGTCGTCGGTCGCGGTGTTGCAGGCGTGCAGCGCGGTGACGATGTCGATGCTGGCCGNNGGAAGGACATGCGCGGAAAATCCAGCCGTGCCGCCAGTTCGCGCGATTTCTCCACCAGGTCGTCGCGCGTTTCGATGCCGTAGATGTGGCTGCCGGCGCGGTCCTTCAGATACAGGTCGTACAGGATGAAGCCCAGATAGGACTTTCCGGCGCCGTGGTCGGCCAGCGTCAGCGTATCCTGCCGGCCCAGCACCTCGTCGAGCAGCGGTTCGATGAAATGGCACAGGTGATAGACCTGCTTCAGCTTGCGGCGGCTGTCCTGGTTGAGCTTGCCGTCGCGCGTCAGGATGTGCAGCTCTTTCAGCAGTTCGATCGACTGGCCGGGGCGCAGCACCTCCGCCAGCGGGTCGGTGAAGGTTGTTTTGGCTTTTNNTGGGATATGGATGCCGCGTTCGCGGAAGGTTTCCAGAACCGCCTGGGTGATGTCGCTCGACGCCGCATTGAAGTCGGCCACTGCGGCCCACGGGCGTATGGCAATGTTGACGCTGGAGTCGGCCAGCGCCAGCACGCGGATCACCGGCTCGGGCGTCTGCAGGATTTTCGGGTGGGCGGCGAGCAGCTCGCGGATCGCCGCCAGCGCCTGCCGGATGTCGGTGTCGTAAGCCACGCCGACCACCACGTCGAGCTGACGCAGGGCGCCGAAGTTGTGCAGGATTTCGCCGACGATCTTGCGGTTGGGAATGACGATGCGCGAGCGGTCGGGATGGCTCAGCACGGTATTGAACAGCTTGATGTCCTCGACCACGCCTTCCTCGCCGGCGATGGAAATGTATTCGCCCATCTGAAACGGCCGGGTGAAGATGATCGTCAGTCCCGCCGCCAGGTTGCCCAGCACGCCCTGCATCGCCAGCGCGGGGCCGGCGCCCGCCACGCCCAGCCCGGCCAGCAGCGGCAGCAGCTGCACGCCCAGATTCTGCAGCGCCATGATGAGGAACAGACCCAATACCAGGATGCGCACGATGCGCACCAGCAGCAGGCGCAGGGTTTCGTCGAGATGGAGCCGGGCCAGCATCGAATCAGCCACCCGGCCCACCCAGCGCCCGACGAAATAGCCGGCCACCAGGATCAGCAGCGCCACCACCAGCCTGGGGCCGAACTGGATGGCGAGGTCGATCGCGGTTCGTTGGGCGTGTTCCAGCGTTTGCAGTTGTTCGTCCATGGCGGGCAGAAAGGGCAGGGGAAGCCCGAAGGGTATCAAAACCCCTGGCAGGGCAGAACCGATCCGTATAATGCCGTCTTGCTGAAAGGGTTTTTTATCGTGTCCGTCGTCAACATCTCCTGCTACAAGTTCGTCACCCTCGAAGACCGCGAGGCGCTCAAGGCCGACCTCACCGCACGCTGCCTCGAACTTGGCCTCAAGGGCACCATCCTGCTCGCGCCGGAGGGCATCAACGTGTTTCTCGCAGGCTCGCGCGCGATGATCGACGCCATCGTCGCCCATCTGCGGGCCGATCCGCGCTTCGCCGACCTGGCGCCCAAGGAGAGCCTGTCGGACGATCCGCCGTTCAAGCGGATGCGGGTGCGGCTGAAGAAGGAAATCATCACCATGAAGCATCCTCTGATCCGCCCGGAAGCGGGCCGTGCACCGTCGGTGGCCGCCGTCACGCTGAAGCAGTGGCTGGATCGCGGGATGGATGACGCAGGTCGCCCGGTGGTGATGCTGGATACCCGCAACGACTACGAAGTGGCGGCGGGCACCTTCGACAATGCGGTCGATTACGACATCGGGATCTTCAGCGAATTTCCGCCGCGCCTGGCCGAGCATCGTGCCGACTATGCCGGCAAGACCGTGGTGTCGTTCTGCACCGGCGGCATCCGCTGCGAAAAGGCCGCCATCCACATGAAGGAAATCGGCATCGAGCACGTGTACCAGCTCGAAGGCGGCATTCTCAAGTATTTCGAGGAAGTCGGCGGCGCGCACTACCGCGGCGACTGCTTTGTGTTCGACGAGCGCGAGGCGGTGAGCGCCGACCTGCAGCCGGCGGCAGGTCGCCTGCACCGCTGACCGGGGCGAACAGGGCGCCATGAGCGAAATCGCCGCGATCCTGTTCTTCACCCTCGCCGCTGGCGCCTGCATTCCGCTGGGCGGCTTCGCCGCCAGCTTCGAGCATATCCATTCGCGCTGGCTGGAGCAGGAGTTGCGGCATTCGGTCATCGCGCTCGGCGGTGGCATTCTGCTCGGCGCGGTCGCGGTGGTACTGGTTCCGGCCGGTGTGGCCAGCATGCAGGGCTCGATGTGGTCCATCCCCATCGTGCTGGCCGGCGGACTGGCCTTCTTTGTCATCGAGCGCGCGCTCGGCCTGCGCCGGCGCGAAGCACCGCAAGTCATGGGCATGCTGCTCGACTATGTGCCCGAGGCCGTCGCGCTGGGCGGCCTGGTCGCGCTGGGATCGGGACATGCCGTGCTGCTGGCGCTTCTGGTCGGCCTGCAGAACCTGCCCGAAGGCTTCAATGCCTTCCGCGAGTTGCACGCCCTGGGGCTGCGCAGCGCGCGTAGAACATTGATGATCATGGGCTCGCTGGTTGCCATCGGCCCGGTCTCCGGCCTTGCTGGCTATTTCCTGCTGGCGGAATTTCCCGTGGCGCTCGGCGCCATCATGCTGTTCGCCTCCGGCGGCATCCTCTACCTCATCTTCCAGGACATCGCGCCGCAGGCGCGACTGAACCGCCACTGGGCGCCGCCGCTCGGCGCCGTGGTTGGCTTCAGTGTGGCGCTGTTCGGGGACATGGTGGTGCGCGGCGGGTGAAAGCCTAGTTCCCCGACTGGCATTTCTTCATGTAGCTGCTTTTCGCCGCACCGGCCAGCTTCTTCGAAGCCGCCTGCTCGGTGCAGAAAGGCTCCAGGCCCTCGGCCAGGCACTTTTTCGTGAAGCTGTTCTTCACGGCGCCTGCCAGCTTTTTCTCCGCAGCACCCGCCTCGCAGCGATCGCGGACGCATTTCTTGACGAAACTGTGCTTGGCTGCGCCGGAAAGTTTTTTCTCGGCCGCTGTGGTCAGGCATGCGGAGTCGGCCGCACATGCCGAAAAAGACAACAGGGCCGACACGAGGGCGGCGAGTACGATCTTCATGAAGTTCTCCAGTTTGATTGTTCGTTAATGATCAATCTTAGGGCGTTTTATCCACACGGGGGATCGAACGCTTTCGAGGCTTCACCCCAGCGCCCGGATCGACTGCATCGGCGGCACCCGCGTGATGTGACGCGTGGTGAGCCAGCCGCTCATTCCGACCAGCAGTGCGCCGGCCGCCGGCAGCGCCAGCCACAACCAGGGGTGCAGGCGTACCGGCAATTCGAACAGGCGTTCGGCGATCAGCGCCAGGTCCTCGGTGGCCGAGAGCGGGGTGGTCGGGTCGGTGTCGTTGAAGATGCGAAGTCGGCTCACGCGTGCAGTCTCCTCAGGTCGAGTTCGCAGGCCAGCAGGAATTCGAAGGCCTCCAGGTGGCGGCGCGCCTCGGCCATGTCCTTGCCCCAGGCGTAGAGCCCGTGGCCGTTGATCAGGTAGCCCCACATGGGCTGCTGGTCGAGCAGGGTGTCCACCCAGTCGGCCAGTTCGCGCATGTCCTGGGTGTTCGAAAGCACCGGCACGTCCACGGCCATTTCGTGGGTCTGGTTGCCGGCGAAGGCCTTGAGCAGCTCGTAACCCTCCAGGTGCACGTGGCCCTGGGCCGCGTACAGGCGCGAGCACACCGTCTGCACGTGCGAATGGGTGTGCAGCACGCAGCCGATCTCCGGGTAGCGGGCGTAGAGCTGGGTGTGCAGCAGGGTTTCGGCCGAAGGGCGGTGCGAGGTGGCCACCGGGCGGCCCTCGAAATCCACCACCATGATGTCGTCCGGGCCCAGCCGGCCCTTGTCGCGGCCGGAGACCGTGATGGCGGCATGGCGGTCGTCGAGCCGCATCGAGAAATTGCTGCTGGTGGCGGGGGTCCAGCCCAGGGCGGACAGCTCCCGGGTGTTGGCGACGATCTCGGCGGCCCGCTGGGCCAGGCGGGCGGGGTCGTAGGGCAGGTTTTCCATGAACCAAAGTCTAGCGGAAGCCGCGCGGCGCGTCGGCTTGACCTGCATCAACGCTGATTTCACCCCGCGGGGGTATAGTCGGCCTNNCGCGCCCAGGCCAAGGCGCTCGCCTACGCCGAGGACGCCAAGACCGTGAAGCACCCGAGCTTCAAGCCGGACAGCAACTGCGGCAACTGCCAGTTCTTCACCGCCGCCACCGGCGCCTGCACGCTGTTCCCGGGCTTCAAGGTCCCGGCTGCGGCCTGGTGCTCGGCCTGGGCCAAGAAGGCCGGCTGAACCCGCCCCCCGGCGCGATTCCGGGGCCGTCTCGGCCCCTGAGACCGCCCCGCGGCTAGAATCCCCGGTATCGAACGATGCCGGGGATTTTCTTT
>DONB01000258.1 GCA_003510325.1 Thiobacillus sp.
GTGCTGATCACCGGCGAGTCGGGCAGCGGCAAGGAACTGGTCGCGCGCGCCCTGCATCGGCACAGCCCGCGCGCCAGCGGCCCGTTCATTGCACTCAACACCGCGGCCATCCCCAAGGATCTGCTGGAATCCGAACTGTTCGGGCACGAGCGCGGCGCTTTTACCGGGGCGGCGGCGCAGCGGCGTGGCCGCTTCGAGCAGGCCGACGGCGGCACCCTGTTCCTGGACGAGATCGGCGACATGCCGTCCGAGTTGCAGACGCGCCTGCTGCGCGTGCTGTCGGACGGCCAGTTCTATCGTGTCGGCGGGCATACGCCGATCAAGGTCAACGTGCGGGTGATCGCCGCCACCCATCAGGATCTTGAAGTGCGGGTGCGCGAAGGGCTGTTTCGCGAGGATCTGTTCCACCGTCTCAATGTGATCCGACTGCGTCTGCCGGCGCTGCGCGAGCGGCGCGAGGACATCCCTTTGCTGGTGCGCCATTTCATGCAGAAGAGCGCGCGCGAATTGGGGATGGAAGCCAAGGGCGTGTCGGAGGGCGCGATGAAGACCCTGATCAATTTGCCGTGGGGCGGCAACGTGCGCCAACTTGAAAACGTCTGCCATTACCTGACCGTGATGGCGCCTGGCCAGGTGGTCGAGGTCGGTGATTTGCCCGCCGATCTGATGCACGGCGGGAGCGCGGCGCCGGCAAGCGGAGACTGGCTGCAGGGGCTCGCTGCCGAGGCGGGCGCGCGGCTGGCACGCGGCGAAGCGGCGATTCTCGACGAGCTGACCCAGGCCTACGAAAAGACGCTGATCGAAGTGGCACTGCGCCACACCGGTGGGCGCCGCATCGAGGCCGCCCACCTGCTCGGTTGGGGGCGCAATACCCTGACGCGGAAAATACATGAACTGGGGATGGATGCGGCACCCGAAGAAGGGGCGTGAACCACGGAAATCCGGGCAAAAAAGAAGCCGACATCTGTCGGCTTCTTTTTTGGGGTGGCAACCTCGTTCAGGCGGCTTGCGCTTCTTCCAGCAACTTCTGGATTTCGCCCTTCTGGTACATCTCGATCATGATGTCGGAACCGCCAATCAACTCGCCCTTGACGTAGAGTTGCGGGAAAGTCGGCCAGTTGGCGTAGTACTTCAGGTTTTCGAAAATTTCCGGGTCGGCCAGCACGTTGACCGCCAGAAAGTCCTTTACGCCACAGGCCTGCAGCACTTGCGCTGCGCGCGACGAAAAGCCGCACTGCGGAAACTGAGGCGTGCCCTTCATGTACAGCACGACGGTGTTGTTGGTGACTTGGTCACGAATGCGGTCTAGCGCGGTCATCTCGGAGCTCCTGAACAATACTTGACTGGAATAGTCGGGAATTATACGCGCGACGAGGCCGGCGTCAAGCTGGTTTCGGGTTGCGCTGGTAGGGACTGATGAAAGCCTTGTGGAACAAATGAGGAATCAGCAGATGCGCGGGCATGCGCAGCCAGTGGGCGCGCACGAAGGCGGCCAGGCGGGCGGCCGGAGTGAAGACGTCGGCGCAACTCGCATGATCGGGCGCGAGGGCGCGGATGAAGATGCGGTCCATCAGCGCGAGCATGACGCGATTGGGCATGGCCGCCTCCAGGGCGGTCGATACGCTGTCGGGAACGGGCGTATCGAGGAAATGGCGCAGAAAGCGCAGCGCATAGAACAGCGAGCGGCTCAGTTGCAGTTCATCGGCGCGTGCGACCAGGCGTGGCCAGAACTCGCGGTCGGTTGCTGCGGCGCGCAGCAGCAGGTCGATGTCGGTGAGGTCGCGCAGTCCGTGCGGCAGTTCGCCGTCGTGGAACAGGTGCGTGGCCGAATGCAGGATGCGGTCTTCCGCCGCCAGCACGAACACGCCGGGCAGGCCGTCCACCGGAACGCAACGGCTGCGCAGCTTGGCCGAATCCGGGTGATAGCGCGCGGTATCGGGCAGGATCGCGTGGTGAACGTCGATCACGGTCTCACGGTGGATGTGCTGCAAGGGCGGGATTTCGTGCATCCAGCGGCGGTAGTAGCGTTTGTCGTATTCGGACAGGCCGCTGGCATGCCAGCCTGCCAGCATGAGCGAGGATTCGACTCGCGGCAGAGCATCGCGGGGCACCAGAATGTCGATGTCGTTGAACAGTCGGCCCTCTGCGGCAGCCAGGTTGGCAGCGACGTAGGCTGCACCCTTGAGCACGATCAGCGGTCCGTCGAGGTCGCTCAGCGCCGCACGGATCTGCTGCAGTTCCCAGCGCACAGCTGTCCGCTGCTTGTCGGCCAGCGTTTCGGCCGCCTCGAAATGCCAGCGGACGACCGCCGGCAGGGTGGCGGTCAGGTTGTGCTGGCGAAAGCGGTGCGCCAGGCGTGCCAGCAGGCCCGCTGCGCGTGCCTGCCGCACCAGCATGTCCCAGTCGCTCATGGAAAAGCGGGCAGTGATTTCGGGTGAGCGCAGGGTGCGGACGAGCACGTCACGGGGTGCGGGTGAGGCGGCGCTCATGAATGGCGGCATTCCGCCAGTTGGTCGAATGCGGCGACCGCATCGCTCAACTGGCTGTAGTGGAAGTCGAAACAGCGTGTCTGGTCGATCAGGGACGTGCCCACGCGGAAGCCGTCGGCACCCAGATGGCTGTAGTTGAATGCGTTTTGCGCCAGGAACATGAAGGTCTGCGCCTGTGAACGCGGGGTCAGCGTGGCGGGCGCGCCCGCTTCCCATTTCGGGAAAATGACCCAGCCGGGACGCGCCGTTTCATGCTGGCGCAGCACGCTGTCGCGCGGCGGGCGCATGTGCGCCACCGTACCCTTGATGGTGTCGTGCGAGGCCCGGTTGATATAGACCTCCGGTGAAAACTGGCGAATGACGTCGATCGACTGGTTTTTGAGGCTGACCGGACGTGGCAGAGGCTGGATCAGTCCGGTTTTCCGGTTGATCAGGGTGAGTTCGTCAGACAGCAGACGCCAGCCCGACAACACCAGTCCCGCAGTCAGCGTGCTTTTTCCGGAACCCGGCGGGGCCGGCAGGATTGCCGCCAGCCCGTTCTTCTCGACCACAGCGGCATGAATGATCAGATAGTGATGTGCCTGTGTCGACACGCACCAGTTGAGCCCCCACTCCAGCATCGGAAACGCCTGGTCGCGCGGCAGCGGCTTGAACGGCTGCATGCCGTCGAAGGAAAACGCGGCCTGGGGGCGCAGCCAGCGGCGCAGGCCGTGAGGAGGGTTTACCGCGACGTGGAAATCGGCAAAGGCTTCGTGCGCGCTACGGACTTCGAACTGGCCATAAAGCTCGGTCAGGCCTTCCGCCACGGAGGGAATGCGTGACTGCACCTTGAGCGAAAACGGGCCGGTGCGCAGCCAGACGCCGGCTCCTGCGAGTTGCCGGCGCAACTCGGCTGGCGGCAGTTGCAGCAATTTCATGCGGATTCCAGCAGCCCGGTTTTGCGCAGGCTGGCGAGCGTCTCTTCAGTCAGTTCGCGAAGCTGGAGACTCTGCGCCACGTTGAGGCGGGTTGCCAGTTCGGTCGCCAGCTCGGCCGAGGTGAGACCGGGGCGGTCGCGGCAAATCTGGTAGAGCGCCAGCGTCAGCGGCTTCAGATAATGGGTGTCGCCTGACGCCGCATCGTAGACNNCCCAGCTTTTCAACAGTCGGGACGGGCGCGGTGGTGCATGCGTCATACCTCAGTTCAGCGGGCAGCCGCGCTCGTTCAGCATGGCGAGCGAATCCTTCAGTTCCGCAGCACGGTGCAGATTATTCCTGAACAGATCGATGAGTTCGCCGGCGGTGTAGCCATAGTTGACGTTCGGATGCGCGGCATTGAGCAGGGCAGCGACCGCATGAAAGCCGAGGTTGGTGAAAACGGGATCGCAACCCATGTTGCCGATCGCATTTCCATGGGGTTTGGCGGCGCAATTCGGCTGCTCCTCGTCGGGTACGCAGTTGCCGTTGCCGTTCAGCCCCATCACCTGCAGCAGCGTATAGGGCTTGTTGGTTCTCAGGTTGATGTATTGCGTGACCCCGAACACCGTGTTGAACACGTCGTCAGGCTTGAATCCTGTGGCTGCCCAGGAGTCCAGGTGCTGGCATTGCTTCCAGTAACCCGGGGTGCATCCTTCGCAGGTGACCTTGTCCGGGGCCGACAGGTTGCCCGATGCCATCCCGGAAATGCTGCACTGGTTGGCCCACACCGGACGGCTGGCCAGGGTGAACACAGCCGAAACGCCGAGCGCCGCGCCGGTCAGTCTGCGGCGGGAAGGATTGATCTCATCGTGATGCGATGACTCGGTTGGAACGTCCTGGTTTTCGGGTGTGCGGTCAGACATGGCAAGCCTCGATCATGTGTTTGGATTTGTCGCTGTCTATTACAGCAAGAATCGCACCAAATATACAGCGACCACACGGAAACGCCTATTTCACTGGGCTGGCCTCATGAGCCCGTGAATCCGGCGCATCCCCGTGTGTAAATTATTCCGACAGTTTCCCGCCGCTGACGCGGAGGATGCCCGACAAGTCGGCCCAGCTTTGGGGTGCGTGGATACGGTTCGACCGCAACAAGCCCTGGACCGCTTCAGCCTGATCGTAGCCATGCTCAAGCAGCAGCGTGCCGCCGGGCTTGAGATGAGAACAGGCGGCGGCGGTCAGCCGGCGCAGATCGTCGAGGCCGTCGTCGCCCGCGGCCAGCGCGGTCAGCGGTTCGAAGCGGACGTCGCCCCGTGCCAGATGGGGATCCGTGGCGGCGATATAGGGAGGGTTCCCGACGATGAGGTCGAAACGTCGTCCTTCGAGCGCTTCAAACCAGTCGCTGGACAGAAACTCGACAGATGCGTCGAGCATCCCGGCATTGTGGCAAGCGACGGCGAGCGCCTTTGCGGAGCGATCCACTGCCGTGACTCGCGCAAGCGGGCGCTCCAGCGCCAGGGTGATGGCGATGCAGCCGCTGCCGGTGCCGAGGTCGAGCACGTCCAAGGCCTGATCGGGCGGCATGCGAGCCAGCGCTAATTCGACCAGCAATTCGGTATCGGGTCGCGGGATCAGGACGTCGGGCGAGACCCGAAAAGGACGTCCGTAAAACTCGCGTGTGCCGGTAAGGTAGGCAATCGGTTCGCCCGCCAGCCTGCACGCCAGCAAAGTCTCGAATTGGGCAATTTGCGTCTCGCTCGGCGCATCGGTGTCGTGCGCGATCAGCCAGGCCGGCGCCACGTTCCAGGCAAACGCCGCCAGCACGCGCGCTTCCAGCCGCGCTTCGCGTTTGTCCAGACCGAGTGCCGCAGCGATGCGTGCGCTGGCGTCGTCGAGCAGGCTGGCGACGGTCGCTGCCTTGTCCGTCACGCCTCAGCCCTCGCCGGAAAGCGTCGCCAGCAGTTCGGCCTGATGCTCGGACGCCAGCGCGTCGAGCAGTTCGGTCAGTTCGCCGTCCATCATCGCGTCGATCTTGTACAGCGTGAGGTTGATGCGGTGGTC
>DONB01000215.1 GCA_003510325.1 Thiobacillus sp.
TCCGGCCGCACCGAGAGCCACGTCTTCCTGGTCGACCTGCAGCCGAAGAAGCTCACCGGCAAGGAAGCCGAGGCGCTGCTGGGCCGCGCTCACATCACGGTCAACAAGAACTCCATCCCCAACGATCCGCAGAAGCCTTTCGTCACCAGTGGCATCCGCATCGGCACCCCGGCGATGACCACGCGCGGCTTCAAGGAGCTGGAGGCCGAACAGCTGGCGCACCTGATCGCCGACGTGCTGGAAGCGCCGAATGACGATGCGGTGCTCGAGCGGGTGAAGGGCGAGGTGGCGAAGCTGACCGCGAAGTTTCCGGTATACGGTTGAGCGGGTTGAGCCGGATGAAATCCCCTGGAAACCGTAGCGAGCGCAGCCAGGTTGGACGCGGCCAGCGCGCAGGAACCGGAATGTACCTAAAGGTACATGAGGATTCCGAGCATTGCCCGCGTTCAAGATGGCAAGCGCAGTAGGTTTACAGGGGGTTTCATGAAATGTCCTTTCTGCGGTTCTCTGGATACCCAGGTCATCGACTCCCGCGTCAATGAGGCAGGCGACGCGATCCGCCGCCGCCGTCGCTGCACCGCCTGCGACAAGCGCTTCACCACCTGGGAGACCGCCGAGCTGCGGCCGCCGCAGATCGTCAAGACCAACGGCATGCGCGAGGATTTCGACGAGCGCAAATTGCGCGAAGGATTCCGCCGCGCGCTGCACAAGCGGCCGGTTTCAACCGAACTGGTCGACGCGGCCGTCGATCGCATCCGCCAGCTGCTGCTGNNCTGCTGACGCGCGGCGCGCGCGAAGTGCCGGCGCGCGAGATCGGAGAACTGGTGATGCACGAGCTGAAGAAGCTCGACAAGATCGCCTACATCCGCTTCGCCTCGGTGTACAAGAGCTTCCAGGAGCCGGACGACTTCCGCGACGTGCTGCATGACCTCGAACATGCGCCGCCGCACGGCGTGGACGACCTGTTCAAATAGACCGCCTTGGGCACGATCCTATTTTCCGCCACCGATCACGCCCACATGGCGCGTGCGCTGCAGCTTGCGGCGCGGGGCCTGTTCACCACCACGCCCAATCCGCGCGTCGGCTGCGTCATCGTCAAGGATGGCCGCGTGGTCGGCGAAGGCTGGCATGAACGCGCCGGCAGCCCGCATGCCGAAATCCATGCGCTGAAGGCGGCCGGCGAAGCGGCGCGCGGCGCGACGGTCTACGTCACGCTGGAACCCTGCTNNGGTGGCGGCGATGCGCGATCCCAATCCGCTGGTCGCAGGAAGCGGCATCGACATGCTGACGCTGGCCGGCATTGCGGCCGAGACCGGACTGATGGAGGCCGGGGCGCGCGCGCTCAATCCCGGCTTCATTTCGCGCATGACGCGGCAGCGGCCGTGGCTGCGCCTGAAAACCGCATCGACGCTCGACGGCAAGACTGCGCTCGCCAACGGCGCCTCGCAGTGGATCACCGGCGAAGCCGCGCGTGCCGACGTGCAGGCACTGCGCGCACGGGCCTGCGCCATCCTCACCGGCAGCGGCACCGTGCGCGCCGACAACCCGCGCATGAACGTGCGCGATCTCGACATCGGCCGGCAGCCGCTGCGCGTCATCGTCGATTCCGGATTGCGCACGCCGGCGGATGCGGCGGTCCTGCCCGCGCTCGTCGCCTGCCNNCGCCTGCCACCATGCCGACCCGGCCGCGCGCGCCGCGCTCGAGGCGGCCGGCGCAGAGGTGATCGAACTGCCGGGCGCCGAGGGCCGCGTCGACCTGGCCGCGCTGCTCGCAGTGCTGGCCCAGCGCGGCGTCAACGAACTGCACGTCGAAGCCGGCGCAGCCCTCAACGGCGCACTGCTCGCCGCCGGCCTGGTCGACGAATGGGTGGCCTACCTGGCGCCGATGGCGGTGGGCGACACCGCCCGGGGGCTGTTCGCGCAGCCGCCGCTGGCGTCGCTGGCCGACGCCGCACGATTCAGGCTGGCCGACGTGCGGCAGTTCGGCAGCGATCTGCGCCTGACGCTGCTGCCTGCGTGAACGGCTTCAAGGACCACTTCTCGTCGGCGTCCGACCGCTACGCCGCCTATCGTCCCGACTATCCCGCTGCGCTGTTCGAATGGCTCGCCGGCCTGTGCGCCGAGCGGAACACCGCCTGGGATTGCGCGACCGGCAGCGGACAGGCGGCGCTGGGGCTGGCGCCGCATTTTCGCCAGGTGGNNTCGCCAGGTGGTCGCCACCGACGCCTCCGCCGAGCAGATCCGCCATGCCGTGCCGCATCCCGCCATCGACTACCGGGTCGCGCCGGCCGAAGCCAGTGCGCTTGAAGACGGCAGCGTCGATCTCGTCACCGTCGCGCAGGCGGCGCACTGGTTCGATCTGCCGCGCTTCTACGCCGAAGTCGCGCGCGTGCTGAAGCCCGGCGGCGCGCTCGCGCTGNNGCGCGCTCGCGCTGTGGGGCTATGGCCGCATGGTGCTGCCGGGCACCCTGGACGCGCCCTTCCTGCGCTTCTACGCCGAAACCGTCGGGCCTTACTGGCCGCCCGAGCGCGCCCTGATCGACGACGCCTATCGCAACCTGGACTTTCCATTCGCCGAAACCCGCTCGCCGGCCTTCCATATCGAGGTCGAATGGACCCTGCCGCGGCTGATGGACTACCTTTCCACCTGGTCCGCCGTGCGGCGCTATCAGTCCGTACAAGGCCACGACCCGCTCCCCGCGCTGGCGGCCGAGCTTGCGCCCGTGTGGGGAGACGCCGCAGCCGCCCGAACGCTGCGGTGGCCGCTGTTTTCCCGTGTCGGCCGCCTGCACTAGGCGGCTGCGCGGGCGGGCGTGCCTGTGCCGCTTAACCCCGCCCCATGCGGCACGGCCGCGGCAGAGCGGAATCTTTCCGGTGTCATCCAGGCGCCGAGTGGATACAATTTCACTTTTCAGGCAGTGAAGGGCGAATCGTGCACACGCGCCGCCCGACCTGCCATCCATCATCGAAGGAACAGAATGAAACGCGTGGATGACTTCCGCCTGCGCTTTGGCAAACAGGAACTGGTGCCGATCGTCATCGGCGGCATGGGCGTGGACATCTCGACCGTCGAGTTGGCGCTCGAAGTGGCACGCCTCGGCGGCATCGGCCATATTTCCGATGCCATGGTGCAGACCGTGTCCGACCGCCGCTTCGACACCAATTTCGTCAGCCAGAAGCTGAAGAAGTACAAGGCCAACGTCGCCAGCAGCGACAAATCCGAGATCCACTTCAACCTCGCAGAACTCGAAGAGGCGACGCGCAGCCACGTCCTCCATGCCATGGAAGCCAAGCGCGGCGACGGCATGATCTTCATCAACTGCATGGAGAAGCTGACCATGAACGCGCCGCGCGAGACGCTGCGCATGCGTCTTTCCGCCGCGCTCGACGCCGGCATCGACGGCATCACGCTGTCCGCCGGCCTGCATCTGGGCTCGTTCGCGCTGATGGAAGACCATCCGCGCTTTCGCGACGCCAAGCTCGGCATCATNNGGCATGGACTGGGCGCAGTACGATCTGGCCACCATCGTCGCCGAGGTGCTGGCCTACCTGAAAGCCGAGCACCTCGACATTCCGGTGATCGCCGCCGGCGGCATTTTCACCGGCAGCGATGCCGCTGCCTTCCTCGAACAGGGCGTGGCCGCCGTGCAGGTGGCGACCCGCTTCACCGTCACCAAGGAATGCGGACTGCCGGACAAGATCAAGCAGGAATACTTCAAGGCCAGCGAGGACGACATCGAGGTCAACACGATCTCGCCGACCGGCTATCCGATGCGCATGCTCAAGGGCAGCCCCGGCATCGGCGCCGGCATCCGCCCCAACTGCGAAGCCTACGGCTACCTGTTGGATGCGAACGGCCGCTGCGCCTACATCGACGCCTACAATCGCCAGGTGGAACTGCACCCGACCGCGAAGAAGGTGAAGGTCTTCGACAAGACCTGCCTGTGCACCCACATGCGCAATTTCGACATCTGGACCTGCGGGCAGACCGCATACCGCCTCAAGGACACCACCCGGCGCCTGCCGGACGGCAGCTACCAGGTTCTGAGCGCGGAGCAGGTGTTCCACGACTACCAGTTCAGCGTCGACCAGAAAATCGCGCTGCCGGACTGAAGCTGCCGGGGCGGCCAGCGTCCTGACCGCGTGGCCGGGGCCGACCCGTCGGCCACCGCTTCCCGCCTGCGGGTGGTTCACCCNNTCACCCGCCCCGCCTAAACGCCTACAATGCCGGGTCTGACTGCTGGCCCCTATTCCCTATTCCGCCCCACATGTTCACCGGCATCATCCAGGCCATCGGCCGCATCCACGAATACGAAGCGCACGGCGCCGACGCACGCATGGTTATCCGCGGCGGCGGGCTGGATTTTTCCGACGTCGCGCTCGGCGACAGCATCGCGGTCAACGGCGTCTGCCTGACCGTGGTGGCGCTGACGCCCGACAGCTTCACGGTCGACGTCTCGGCCGAGACGCTGCGCTGCACCGAAGGCTTCGCGCCGGGCGCCGAGGTCAACCTGGAAAAGGCACTGCGCCTGGCCGACCGGCTCGGCGGCCATCTGGTGTCCGGCCACGTCGACGGCGTCGGCACGGTGCACCGCTTCGTGCAGGTCGGCGAATCGCACCTGCTGGAGATCGACGCGCCGGGCGAACTCGCGCGCTACATCATCCGCAAGGGTTCGATCACGGTGAACGGCGTGTCGCTGACGGTCAACGCGGTCAATGCCGCGCGCTTCGCGCTCAACCTGATTCCGCACACGCTGGAGATGACCACGCTCAAGCACCTGCAGGCCGGCAGCCGCGTCAACCTGGAAGTCGACATGATCGCGCGCTACGTCGAACGCATGATGCAATTCACCCACACAACGGACAAAGACTGATGAGCCTCGCCTCCACACTCGAAATCATCGAAGAACTCAAGGCCGGCCGCATGGTCGTGCTGGTCGACGAGGAAGACCGCGAAAACGAGGGCGACCTCGTCATGGCCGCCGAGCATGTCACCCCCGACGCGATCAACTTCATGGCCAAGTACGGCCGCGGCCTGATCTGCCTGACGCTGAC
>DONB01000176.1 GCA_003510325.1 Thiobacillus sp.
CGCCAGCGATTGCGCAGGGCGACCGCGACCGCACGCTTGGCAGCGGTCTGGCCGACGATGTGCTTGTCGAGTTCGTGGACGATTTCTTTGGGCGTCATAAAGGCAGTGAAGGATAAAGGGTGAAGGGGGAAGGGGGGCCTCCCGGGAGGGAGGGTGGCGCGCGGCGCCGGGTGGGCATCACCCTTCCCCCTTCACAGCGTTTCGATCACATGGTTCTGGTTCGAGTAAATGCAGATGTCACCCGCAATGGTGAGGCTCTTCTTGACGATTTCAAGCGGGGGCAGGTCGGTGTTTTCCAGCAGCGCGCGGGCGGCGGATTGGGCGAAGGCGCCGCCGGAGCCGATGGCAGCGATGCCGAGCTCGGGCTCCAGCACATCGCCGTTGCCGGTGATGATGAGCGAGTACTCACGGTCGGCTACCGCCAGCATGGCTTCGAGNNTTGGCCTCGAAGCGCTCGAACAGGGTGAAGGCGTCGGCGGTTCCGCCGGCGAAGCCGGCCAGTACCTTGTCCTGATGCAGCCGTCGGATCTTGCGTGCGGTGGACTTGATGACGATGTTGCCGAGGGTGACCTGGCCGTCGCCGCCGAGGGCCACGTCAGCGCCCCGGCGAACGGAGAGGATGGTGGTGCCGCGATATTGTTCCATGGGGTGATTATACGTGGGCTGGCGGCGGCCTGGACTGCCGCATCCAGCGCCACAGGCGGCGCAGCAGCCACAGTGTGACAAGCATGAACACGGCCAGTGCGACGAGGAAGATCAGCGGATGCGCGAAGGCCAGCCAGAGGCCGCCGCCGAGCAGGGCCTCCTCGCTGAACGAGGCGGTGATGTTGCTGGCCGGCTCAGGGGAGGCGTTGATCAGCGCGCGCGTGCCGGCCTTGGCGACATGGCTGCCCGCGGCAAAGGTGCCGCCCAGCAGCGCTGCCGTGGTCTGGAGGGCGCCGCCGCTATCGCCGAAGAATGCTGCTGCCAGCGCTGCGCCGGCGGGAATGCGGATGAAGGTCTGGATGGCGTCCGATGCGCTGTCGATCCAGGGGATCTTGTCGCCGACGAATTCGGCCAGCGCCAGCAGGCCGCTGATGCCGATGACCAGCGGATGCATCAGCACCTGCAGCGATTCCGGCAGATCGAAGCCTGCATAGCGGCCCGCGAGGCCGAGGATCAGCACCACCGCATACAGCCGCAAGCCCGCGCCCCATGCCACGGCGGCGGCAAGCGCGGCCTGGGCGATCAGGGCATCCGGCATCAGTCCCGATGGAGCGGAATCAGTTGCGCCAGCTGGTCGATGCCCATGACGCGGAAGAGTTCGTGAATGAGCGCGTTGTGTCCGCGCAGGGTGATGGCCTTGCCGCTGCCTAGGCATTGCATCAGCACGCTGATGAACTGGCTGACGCTGCCGTAATCGACGCGGGTGACCTGGGAGAGATCGACCAGCACGTCGTTGTGGGTGGCGGCATAGCTGCCGAACTGCTGCAGGGCGCTGTCGTTGGCGGGGGTGATTTCACCGGATAGCATCAGGGCATCGTCGCGCGGCGCGGCTGGCTCGGCCTGCACCACTTCGGCGGCCTGGACCTCGCTCCACGAGGGCGGCGACACTTCGAAGCGAACGGCGTAGTCGACCGCGAGGTCTTCGAAGTTGTCCTGCTGGCCGAGCGTCTGATACAACTCCAGCAACAGCAGCCAGTGCACCGCCCGGCTGTGGGTGGCCCGGTTGAGATCCTGCAGCAAGGCGATCAGGGTATCGACGCCGCTGACCTGCAGCTTGCGCTTGGCCTTGCGTGCGGCGGCGAGGATCTTGGCGCATTCGTCCGCACCGGTTTCGTCGACCATGGCGATGCGGGAAAAATCGATCCGCACGGCGGCTTTTTTGTCGGTGGCCGCGATGCCTTCGCGCAGCGTGGCAGCGGCGTTCTTGTCCAGCAACCCCGGCAATTCGAGACTGGCGGCCTGGGCCTGCTGGGCCTTGCCCGCGCCGTTGCCCGCCAATTTTTGCCAGACCGGCGGCGAGGTTTCAAAGCGCATCGCGTAATCGAGCGCCAACTGCTCGAATTCCTTTTCGCGGCTCTGGATGCAGTACAGATCGAACAGCATATGCCAGGCGCGGCGGTTGCCCGTGGTCAGGATGTCCTTCAGCAAACGCTCCGCCATCTCGGCCTGGCCGCTGGCGTAGAGGATGGCGGCCTCGTCCACCGGGGACTGCGGTGCGCCGCTGGTTTCCTCCACCACGATGCCGCTGGAGCCCATGTCCATGGTCATCAGGGTTTCGGTGGGAGCGGAATCGGCTACGGGCGCAGTAGCCGGCGTCGGCTTGTGCGCAGGGCTGGGTGCCTTGTCCTTGCCTTTTCTGAAAAACGGGAGAGCCACGGAATATGCGTGCTTTTATAAGGGGTTCAGTGTCGGATACTAGCGCTGTCCCTGGGTTGCAGCAACCCGCAGCACCCGGCTGGACAGCGTAAAAGCGGCCAGCGCGAGGACGATGGCCGGCCCGGCTGGCCAGTCGAACAGTGCGGAGGCGGCCAGCCCTGCCGCATACGCCAGCCCGCCCAAGGCCCAGCCCGCCAGCAGCGCGAGGCGCGACGGCAGGTTCCGGCCCGCCAGGGCAGGCAGGATCAGGCTGGCGAACACCAGATACACGCCGACCAGTTGCACCGACGCGGTGATCGCCAGCGCAAACGTCAGATAAAAGCCATGTCCGCCGAGGCGTTCGCCGCGCCATGCCATCCAGGCCAGCAAAATGCCGTACAGCGCGGCAATCTGGATCGCCTGCGCGGGCGTGGCCCACAGGATCTGCCCGGTGAGCAGTTCGGCCAGATGCTCGCCGCCATGCGGGTCGCCCGCTAGCAGCAGCACCGCAAGGCTGGCCGCCACCACGAAGGTTGAGCCGATCAACGCTTCCTGGATGTCGGGCCAGCGCCGCTCGCATCCGGCCAGCAGCGCTGCGCCCGCCAGCGCGGCCGTGGCGGCTGCCAGCTGGGTGGGCCAGCCGTCGGCGGCGAGATCGAACGCGTGCGCCGCGACCACGCCGAGCACCGCCAGTTGCGCCACAGCCAGGTCGAGAAAGATGATGCCGCGCGCCAGCACCCGGCGTCCCAGCGGGACGTGGGTGGACAGCACCAGCAGGCCGACGATGAACGGCCACAGCAGCAGATCGAGCGGCGCCGGTGTCATGGTGCCGCTTTCAGCAACTGGTCGATGGTGTCGTCGAACAGGCCGAACAGGTCGCCTGCGCGGGCGTTGCCGCCCACGGTGAAAGGCAGCGCCAGCGCCGGGATGCCGCTGCGCTGCGCCAGCCAGTCGGCCGGGCGCGGGCTCTGGTAGGCGGCGCGCAGCACGGCGCGGGCAGGCGTGGCCTGCAGCTGCGCGGCCACCCGGGCCAGATGGCCGACCGAGGGGTCGACGCCCGGTTTCGGTTCAAGCACCGCCACCTGCCTCAGCCCCAGCCAGCTTTCCAGATAGGGAAAGCCCTTGTGCTGCACGACGACGGGCATGCCCCGGAGCGGAGCGGCCTGCTGTTCCCAACGTGTGATGGCGGCCTGCCAGCGGGTCGAAAAGTCTTTCCAGCGAGCCTGGTAGCGCGCCGCCTGCGCGGGGTCGAGCTCGGCCATGCGGCGTGCGAGCGCCGCGCCGACGCGCGCGATGTTGTGCGGGTCGGTCTGGATATGCGGATTGCCGGCCGCGTGCACGTCGCCCGCCGAACGATCGAGCACGGCAGGTTTATCGAGCAGCGGCACGTACTGCGCCGCCATGAATTGTCCCGGCTGTCCGGTCTGGATCGCCGCGTTGCCCGACTCGGCAAGGATGACCGGCAGCCAGCCGATTTCCAGTTCGGCGCCGGTGCACACCAGCAGATCGGCATTGCGTGCGCGGGCGATGAGCGAGGGCCTCGCTTCGATGCGATGCGGGTCCTGCATGGCCGTGGTGGCGGTGTAGACGCTGACCTGTGGGCCGCCGATTTCCTTTGCCAGCGATCCCCACTCGGGTTCGCAGGCGAAGACTTTCAGCGCCGCGTGCGCGGCGCCCGGCACCAGGATGGCAGCGCCCAGCAGGCCGACCAGGCGATGCAGGAACGGGATTTTGAAAAGGGATGTTTTCATGTCGCGCTCCTCAGAACTTGTGCGCGCCGTGGCTGCCCAGGCTGTGGATGTACTGCACGTAGAACTGGCTCTCGTCGATGTCCTGCTGTGCCTCGTCGCGCGAGTATTGCAGGCGCAGGCGGGAGAATTCCGACGGGCTGTAGTCGAGCATCAGGCTGTGCCGGCGCGGATCGTAATCGGCGAGCGAAGCCAGGGTGGCCCCGGCATCCACGCCGTTGAACACGACGTCGCCGCGGAACAGCTGCTCGTAGCGGTAACCCGCGCGCCAGTGCGGGATGAATTGATAGACGCCTTGTGCGTAGAAGCCCGACTGGTCGGCCGAGTAGGGGCCCGTGATGCCGCCGGTGCATAGGCTGGCATCCACGCCGGCGTCGTCGCAGGACAGCGCGCCCGATTCGCGGCGCTGGAAGTATTCGGCGGCGAACTTGAAATTCTGCTGCGTGGCGTTGCCGTTCGGTGCCCATTTCCACACGAAGTCGGCGAGCCAGGTGCGGCTCTTGCCAGAGAAGCCGCCTGCCACGTCAACGTCGCCGAGGTCGCGGCCTTCGAAAGCGCGTTCCTGCGGCCTGGTGTGCAGATACGACAATCCGGCGCGCCAGCTGTGCGACGTGCCGACGTCGTCGCCGACGTGGCCGAACAGCGCGAGGCTGGGGAAGCCGTTGCTGTCGCGTTCGGTGCTCGGGAAGGCGCCGCCGCGTCCGGCTTCCGCGCCGAATTCGAGGAAGATATCGGTCGGCGCCAGCCATTTCATTTGCAGACCGTCCTGCCCGTAGCCTTCTCCGAACAAGGCATCGTAGACCTGGCTGTTGGTGGCGAAATCCCAGGCGTGGGGATGCTGTTCGTTCTGGTAGCCGATGCCGGAACGGAAGCGTCCGCCCTTGACCGACAGCCCGTGGCCCAGGCTCGTGGTCTGGAACCAGGCTTCCTCGACGCCGACCTCTCCGTCGGCCAGCACGGCATTCAGATAGCCGCGAAACCAGGGGTCGATGCTGGCGGACAGCACCAGTTCGCTTTCGTCCACCGAGAACCCGCGTGACGGGCCTTCCGCCCCAGAAGGCAAGAAGCCGGTGATGCCGCGGTCGGCGCGGTCTTCCAGATGCGCATACTTGCCTTGCAGGATGAGCGAGATATCGGGGTTGAAACTGGAGCGAACGGGCGCAGGTTCTGCCTTGACCGGGGCCTTGGCGGTCTGGGCTTCGGTTTTTTGCAGCCGCGCTTCCAGCGCCTGGATGCGCGCCTCGTAGGCGGTTTTCAGTTCCTGCAATTCAGCACGCAGGGCGTCGAGTTGGGGGTCGGCGTGAACCGGAAAGGCGGCCGTCAGCGCGGCCGCCAGCAGGGCGGGTCGTAACATGGGGGTACTCCATCAAAAATGAGAACGCGGTCGGCAGGCCTCTCGGCAGCCGGCTTCAGGTCCGGATTTCAGATGGCGTCGGGCGGCGCGCGGGCGTGCGCGTGGTGAGGCGAGATGGGGACGGTCGGTTGCGCCGCGGCCGGCACGAATGTGTGGCGGGCGGGTTCGATGGGCAGGCTGAACACCGTCGCCGGGGCGGCGCTGCCGAGGCTGGCCTGGGCCACGCACACTTCGCAGACCTTGTCGGGCAGCGCAGATTCGTGCGGGTCCAGATGGCCGAGCGCATGCGCAAACGCCGCCGCCTGGCCGAACAGCAGGGCCAGGACGAACAGCCAGGAAAGCAGGCGGCGCGGGAACATGGTCCGCATTCTACTCGCGCGGGCTATTTGCGCACATCGGGCGGCGGCACCGGATCGTAGACGTGCGCACAGCCGGGGCGGCAGCGGCCGATGCGCTTGGCGGCGAGCCAGCTGCCCTTCCACGCGCCGTGTTTTTCGATCGCTTCCTTGCCGTATTCGGAGCACGTCGGCAGGTAGCGGCACTGCCGCCCCAGCCAGGGCGAGAGCGCGAGTTGGTACACGCGGATCGCGCCGATGAGGATCTTCTGCGCGAGGTTCATGGCGTCACCCCGGCATGGCTTTGTGCAGCGCCGGAGAAATCGGCCAGCAGCCTGGCGACGAACTCGGGTTCGAGGTCGCGCACGATGAAGACGAAACGGCTGCGGTGATCGTCGTCCGGCCAGGCGTCGAGCGTGACTTCCGGATACATCACGTGCTGCACGCCATGCAGCACCACCGGCTTCGCCTCGCCCTGCAGGTTGACGATCGCCTTGAAGCGCAGCAGGTTTTCGGCGCGAAACGAAGTCAGCATGGACAGCGCCGATTGCAGGCCGTAGCGATCGAGCGGGGCGTCGAGCACCACCGAGAAGGCCTGGATGCGCGCATCGTGCAAGGCGGCGGGCTTGCCGCCGAGCCTGCCGGCGGCAGCGGGCTGGTAGCGCTGCGGCTGCAGCCAGCGTGCAACGTCCAGCGAGCGGGTTTCGGCATTCCACAGTCCCAGGTTCTGGATCGCGGTGGGATCGAGCTCGCCGTGTGTTACCGTCACGATGTCGGCCGCCGGGTTGAGCGTGGTCAGCCGCTCGCGCAGGGCAGCCACCGTTTCGGCGGGTGCGAGGTCGGTCTTGGTGAGCAGTAGTCGGTCGGCCACTGCCACCTGCTTCACTGCTTCGAAGTGCGCGTCGAGCTGGCCCATGCCGAACAGCGCGTCGACCGTGGTGACCACGCCGTCGAGGCGAAAGCGTGCGCGCACCCAGTTGTCGTGCAAGAGGTTGTCGAGCACCGGCGCCGGGTCGGCGATGCCGGTGGTTTCGATGATGACGCGCTCGAACGGCGGGATGTCGCCCTTCTGCCGCGCCATCCACAAGTTCTTCAGCGTCGGCGACAGGCTGCCGGAAATGGTGCAGCACACGCAGCCGCCGGAAAGCAGCGCCATTGGCCCTTCCATTTTTTGCAGCAGCTGGTGGTCGAGCGCGACTTCGCCGAACTCGTTCATCAGGATCGCGGTGCGCGGCAGCGTGCGCACCAGATGATTCAGTACCGTGGTCTTGCCGCTGCCCAAAAAGCCGGTGAGCAGGGTGATCGGAAGGGGATCGGCGTCTTTCAGCGCATCCATCTTGGTCGAACGGACGGGCTCAGGCGCGCAGCCTTTCCATCTTTTCGTGGCGTTCCTGCGCCTCGATCGAGTATTCGGCGGTGGGGCGGGCCAGCAGGCGGGGCAGGCCGATCGGCTCGCCGGTTTCCAGGCACCAGCCGTATTCGCCGCTCTCGATCCGGTTGAGGGCCGTGTTGATTTTCTTCAGCAGCTTGCGTTCACGGTCGCGCACGCGCTGCTCCAGCATGTGTTCCTCTTCCACCGTGGCGCGGTCGTTGGGGTCGGCAAAGTTTTCGTTTTCCTTCAGGGTTGCGCCGGTGTCGGCGGCATTGCTGAGCATTTCGTCGCGCAGGGCTTCGAGGCGGCTGCGGAAGAACGCCAGCTGGTCGGCATTCATATAGGCGGAAGCCGGCATTTTCAGCAGTGCAGCTTCGGTCAGGGGTTTGGATGAGGCGGGCATGCGTGCGCTCCATGAATCGAACAATGGATGATTTACCGCCGGTATTGCGGTGCGAAGGGGGGCAGTCTGAACGCCCGGCGCGAAAGGTGCAAGCCGGCAGGCGGATAGCGGGCTCGCGGGGCGTGCATCCGCCCGTGGTTGCACCATAATGGAAAAACGGGTGCGTATGGCTCGGCCTGCGCAAGACTCAGGAGGGCACATGAAAATCATCGGATTTGGACTGATCCCGCTGCTGCTCGGCAGCTGCTCGGGGCTTGGTTCGCCGGATCCGGCTTCGCCGTATTACGTCTACACTTCCGGCTGGGCGGTGCAGCTCAATCGGGCATTGCAGATTCCGCCCGGCGCCGCGACGGTGCGCCTGCAATACGGCCGGATCGTGCCGCGCAACAGCGTGCAGGAGCACGATCCGTTCTGTGTGGTGGAGCTCGAGACGGTAAAAGACACGGGGCAGACGCTGCATCCGGGACGTTTCGAGCTATGGCGGGTGACGCGCAGCGTCAATCCCGTTACGGCCACGTTGGTGCCACCTTTTGTCAAAGCGACTCGCGCCGATGATGACGGCGATCCGACTTTCTTGTACTACATCACCGAATTCCGCCTGCGCGATGCCGCCCAGCCGAATCTTCGCGGCTTGCGCTGCGCCTGGAACCAGATGGCCCCTGGCAACCGAGCGCTGATGCGCCATCTCTCGCTGGACGAGATCCGCCAAGCGCTGGGCGACTGGATGACCCTGATTCCGCCGAAAGGGACGCTGTGAAGCCTGCCGATACCCGCATCGCCCCCGACGCCAAGGTCAAGCTTGCGAAGTGGGACGCCGACGACACCGACATCATCGGCAAGGACAAGTCGGACGCGCGCGACCAGCTGGACGAATATCGGGCGCGTCTGGAAACGTTGCAGGAGTTGCTGTATGCCGAGGGCAGGCACAAGCTGCTGATCGTCCTGCAGGCGATGGACACCGCCGGCAAGGATTCCACCATCCGCCACGTGTTCCAGGGCGTCGATCCGCTGGGCGTGAAAGTGGCCAGCTTCAAGGCGCCGACGCCGTACGAACTGGCGCGTGACTATCTGTGGCGGGTGCATCATCATGTCCCGGGCGCAGGCGAAATCGCCATCTTCAACCGCTCGCACTACGAGGACGTGCTGATCACCCGCGTCAACGGCTGGATCGACGCCGCCGAATGCAAGCGGCGCTACCGTCAGATCAACGATTTCGAGCGCATGCTGGCGGAAACCGGTACCACCATCCTCAAGTTCTATCTGCACATCTCGAAGGACGA
>DONB01000092.1:0-262 GCA_003510325.1 Thiobacillus sp.
GCGATTCCAGGAAAATGCCGATTTCCGTTTGGAGACGGCAGTTCAACCGCTGCCAGCGACAATTCTTCAGCGGCCATGCCGACGGCGCGGGCAGCAGGTGGATGCCATACGCCCCGCCGCGAACCTCGAAGTCTTGCAGGTGAACGGTCATGCACTTGCTGGGAGCCGTGTTGACGATCTCGATCCCCGTGCCGCCGTCTGGAACCTGCAGGATTGTATTGGCCGTTTCGTGTCCGATGCCTTGCCCGCGCAGAGTCACCGG
>DONB01000092.1:331-3702 GCA_003510325.1 Thiobacillus sp.
GTCCACTGATAGCTGGCGATAGAATTAGAAGCGTACAGCGATGCAAACCCGTGTTGCTTGGCGGCTTGACCAAACACCGCATCAGTAATGGCGTAGCTTGTGCCAATTGCTGCCCCGTTGTATTTGAGCGTGACAGTGCCGTCAACAGCACGTGTGACCGCCAGCGCTTGCCCCGCGCCATAGGTAATGGCGATGGTCGCAACGGTGGTCCATGTACCCGCCACCACCTTTTCCAGGATGACATTCTCAGCCCAGCCATCGAGATAAGCGATGATATAATTGTTGTCGTCGACGTAATTGAGCATTGCCCCCACCTGCGTTTGTGCCGTCCGGGTAGGGGTGATCGTGACCGTTCCAAACGCGCTGCCGTGCGCGCGATAGGCGATGAAATTGGTGATTGCCTTCTCCGAAATATCGTCATAATACACCGTCGAGACCGCTGTTTGGGACAGCAAGTTGACTTGCCCCGTCGTGCCCTTAGATCGCCGTNNCAGCAAGTTGACTTGCCCAGTCGTGCCTTTGGATCGCCGCGTCGCCAAGCCCTGAACCCATGAAGCGGCGGCGGACAGCAGGATAATCGCAGCCCCCCCCAACTGCGTCGAAAACTTACCCGTGCCCGCTCCGGCGTATATCCAGCCAGTGAGTTGATACCATGCCCCATCAGTGACAGTCGGGGCTTGATTTACCCCTTCATTGAAATCGTCACTGATGATCTTGCGGCTGGTCGCGCCGCCGTGTGCCTGTTCTGCACTTAGCGCATTGGTCGTCGGCGTTCCTGCTGTATTCCAGTTGGCATCCACCTCCATCGCGCCGTTGACCATAAGTTCGCTGCCCAGCGTCGGCGTCAGGCTGGCCGCACCCGCCGCGAGGGTAATGGCCGATCCGAGCCAGCCAGCCTTGACCGCATCGAAGAGATCGGTGAAGCTTGTTTCGTCCCCGCCAAAAACCGGCGCGCCCAGTACAGCCAATCCATGTGCCATCAGATACTCTCCTCTTTCGCGCTCTCAGCGGGCGCACTCGGATCGGCGGAAATTTCGGGGGCGGGTTTGACGCTTTCGGCGGCGGCGTCTTTCGCCAGCCGTTCGCCCACCAGGACCAGCGCGTGTTCGTAGGCGCGCTTCTCGATCTTCAACGTCGCCAGTTCCGTCCGCAGCAGGTCGCATTCCTTCTCGGCGCGCTGCTTTTCGGCGGCTAACTTCTGGTTCTCTTCCTGCTGACAGGCGGCGGCGGCCTCGGACTTATCCAGGCGCGAACGCACGTCAGCCAGTTCCACCAGCACAGTCCCGATCTGCTTTTGCAAGTCGGGCACCAGCGCAGCGATAGTCTCCGCTTGCACCAGCTTGAAGCGCAGCGCTTGGATTTCGATATTCTGGGCCTGGGCTTTTTCTTCCCAGTGTTGTGTGGCGGCGATCTGTGCTTTCTCACTGTCGCGTTCTAGGCGTTGTAAGCGCTTGAGCAGATACCAGCCGATGGCTGTTCCGAGAGTGAGTAGGCCTGCAACCGCACCCCACAAGATATCCATGATTTGCAACCGCTGCTGCCTCCTTGCCGGGCAATGTGTTGTACACTTAGGTAGACCCTTCGTTCGCGCTGCCCAGAACGGCGCGGGCGGAGGGTTGAATTACGGGTAAAAATAAGACGTGATAATGCAGTTTATCTGGTGTGGTTGGTTGGTTCACTTCTCGTTCATAGGGTCACTAAGTTACTCGCCGCTTTCAAAAGATCGCGGCTCCGCCAGCATTATCCAGCGCACATAGCCATCGGCTTCTGTGACGGTGTGCGCGTCATAGTAATCTTTGGCGGCCTGCCATGCCTCATCTTCGGTTGGGTATCTGCCAACCACAACAGCGCCCCGCTGAAACGCTATGGGGTTAATATCCCGAGAGGTCTGATTTTCCTCAATGGCTCGTACCCGCGTTTCGGCGGGCCGCCCTGTTCCCTCNNCGTTCACAGGGTCACTAACTCATCTCGCGCACCCAGAACGTCACCACGCGCCCGCTGCTTTGCAGAGTACCCGTCGTCGTCCCTGCGCCCATTTTCCAGACGGGGCGAATGGTGTACGTGCCACTCGCCAGATTTTGGATCCACGCGTGCAGGTTGATGAGGTCTAGCGCTCCGGCAACCACATGCAACCCCGTGCTCGCGCCGCCAATGGCGCTGCCCACCGCACTGTTGTACGACCCGCCCGACGCGCTCCAGGTGAAGTCGAGAAAGAACGCGGCATTCGCCGTCACTACACCTTGTAGCGCCACCATAACCGCTCCGCCGAACGTCGTGATCTGGTGCGACAGCGTGGCGGTATTAATCGCGGCGTAGGTCGTTGACGTGGTGGCGTACGGTGCGACGGCAGTATCCGAGAATGCCGTGTGCGCGAACGGCGGGTTTTTTAGCGCGTTCAGATTGTCACGGATTTCGGTGTTAAACGCGGTTGCGCCGGGCTGCATTAAAGCCGTCCAGGTGCGCGGTGTTGTCCAAGCCATCGTCTGTCTCCCCTACATTCCTAGAACGGCAACGCTGTCTATGACGCCATAGGTGGCATCGTCTAAGGTAAAGTATTGGTGCCCATCGAAGCTGAGCAGGGTGAACGTGCGATCCGTTTGCAGCCCGCCTGCGCTGATCATGTCGGTGATGCCGACGATCATGTGCGCTGCCGCCGAGACTGAAGTGGTCGGTTCGGTGATGGATACCACGTCGCCAATCACCAGCGAATACAAGTTGACTGCCCCGATAGCGTCAATGTTGCGGAATGAAATCGACTGCACGCGATACTTCGGCACGCTGAATTGTGCCAGGAGCCAGCCCGCTAGGCCGTCAGCAAATTCCTTTGTGGTAGCCAGCGGGATGGAATAATCCATCAGGCGCGAACCATAAGAGACGGTGCTGCTGTAACTCTCGTAAGTGACGTTCTGATCATCGTAGGAGACAATCGCCTGCCCACGCACCTGGAAATCCGTAAAATAGAGTGGTCCGAGGGCCGTGTTCTTAAATGACACCTCAACGCCTGAACCATCTGCGACAACAGAAATCCGGTAGACGATGGGCGGAGCGTTGGTGTACTCAAATCCGGTTCCGTCCGAAACGTCCCAGCAGCGAAAGTCAGTAGTCTTGACGGGGTTGATAATATTTTTCGCCCCTGAGACGCGCCCGGTGGCCTGGTCTACATACGGCAGACGTACGATAGTATTGCCGGGATCGGCGGGGCGCAGGTCGGTAGTTGGCTGCCAGGGAATTGAGCCAGAACTCCGGTTGTCATACGTTTTTGTCCAGCGTTCAACGCCGGTCTGACCGTCGGCCTTAATGATGTTTGTCGCCTTAGCAATGACTCCACTGGCGAGTGTATTGCGCGGCGTAAACCGTACGATAATCTTGTT
>DONB01000227.1 GCA_003510325.1 Thiobacillus sp.
TCTTGGTGGCGTCGCCGCCGGCGGCGAGCACGCGGGCGAGCTCGCCGCCCGAGACAATGTCGAAGCCGGCACCGAGCCGGGCGAACAGGTTGAGGATGGCCAGGCTGGAATTGGCCTTCACCGCATAGCAGATGAGATGCGGCGTGTCGGCAAGGGCCTCGGCATAGGCCTGGTAGGCGGACTCAAGTGCCTGTCGCGAGTAGACGTAAAGGGGGGTGCCGAAGCGTTCGGCAAGCGTGTCCAGCGCCACGCCTTCGAGATGGAGGCGACCGTCGAGCCGATGCAGGGTATTCAATTGGGCGTCCGTTGCGGTGCAGGAGGATTTTCGGGAAGATACAGGTCACCCTTGGAGCCGCAGGCCGTCAGACCAAGCCCGCACAGCAGCAGGGACACTATATATAAGGTGCGCAGTTTCATGCGCGAAATGTTAGCACGGGACACCATGACTGAAATTGAATTCAACCAGGCTGCCGGCACGACACTGGCCCGCATCGAACAGGCGCTGGAAGACGCCGAACTGGATTTCGAGACGCCGGCCGACGGCATCATCGAGGTCGAGTTCGATGACGGCAGCAAGATCATCATCAACCGCCACGGCGTGGCGCGCGAAATCTGGGTNNAAGCCGCTGGACGCCGGCTGGGTCGACACCAAGAGCGGCGAACCACTGTATGACAAGCTGGCCGCGCTGATCGCCGCGCAGGGCGGCGTCATGGTCCGCTTCTGATTTCATTCCCTGAATCTTGAAAAGCCAGGCGCTCACGCTGTTTGACCTGGTCGAGCGGCTGTCGCTGCTGACCCGGGCCGACCTGCGGCAGGCGGGGGCAGCGCAGGGCTTGCAGCCGGTGCACCTGCAGGTGCTGTTCTATCTCAACCAAGCCAACCGCTTCAGCAACACGCCGCAGGCGCTGACCGAATACCTCGGCCTGACCAAGGGCACGGTGTCGCAGACGGTGCTGGTGCTGGCGCGCCGGCGCCTGATTTCGCGCTANNCGCTCTCCGCCGGTGGCGCCTGGCGCGACATCGTGCAGACGGCGAGCCCGGCGCGGGTGACGTCGGCGATGGTGGTGCTGCGGCAGGTGCTGGCCCAGGTGCAGGCGCAAAGCGGCAAGCGCAGCTTCGGCGTGTGCGCGACCTGCCGTCACAACCAGCGAGTGGGACCGCGCAGCTATTTTTGCGGCCTGATGCAGGAAAAGCTGTCCAGCCCCGAGGTGCGGCGGATCTGCCGCGAGCACGCACCGCCGCCGGTGCGGCTTGAGCCGACGGCCTAAATGCGCTGTCGCGCGCGTGCGATGGCCGCACGCACCTGGGCCNNGGCCAGCGGCAGGTCGGCCAGGTCGCGCCCGCTGGTGTCGGCCGCCCGCACCGCGCGCGCCACGACTTCATGCGCATCGCGGAAGGGCACCCCCTTTTTCACCAGATAATCGGCCAGGTCGGTGGCTGTGGCGAATCCCTGCATTACCGCGGCGCGCATCGCGTCCGGCTTGACCGTCACCCCGCGCAGCATGTCGGCGTAGATCGCCAGCGTGTCGTTCAGGGTGTCGACGGTGTCGAACAAGGGTTCCTTGTCTTCCTGGTTGTCCTTGTTGTACGCCAGCGGCTGGCCCTTCATCAGGGTCAAGAGCGCGACCAGATGGCCGTTGACCCGACCGGTCTTGCCGCGCACCAGTTCGGGCACGTCGGGGTTTTTCTTCTGCGGCATGATGGAGGACCCGGTGCAGAAGCGGTCGGCGAGGTCGATGAAGCCGAAGCGCGGACTCATCCACAGGATCAGTTCTTCCGACAGGCGCGACAGATGCGTCATCACCAGCGCGGCTGCGGCAGAAAACTCGATCGCGAAGTCGCGGTCGGAGACGGCGTCGAGCGAGTTTTCGCACACCGCGTCGAAGCCGAGCTGGTCGGCGACGAACTGGCGGTCGATCGGGTAGCTGGTGCCCGCCAGCGCGGCAGCGCCCAGCGGCAGCCGGTTGACGCGACGGCGGCAGTCGGCCATGCGCTCGGCGTCGCGCGCCAGCATTTCAAAGTAGGCCAGCAGGTGGTGGCCGAAGGTGACCGGCTGCGCCACCTGCAGGTGGGTGAAGCCCGGCATCACGGTGTCGGCGTGCGCCTCGGCCAGATCGACCAGCGAAGTCTGGCAGGCGCGGAGTCCGGCCAGAATGCGGTCGATCGCGTCGCGCAGGTAGAGCCGGATGTCGGTCGCCACCTGGTCGTTGCGGCTGCGGCCGGTATGCAGGCGCTTGCCGGCGTCACCGATTTTGGCGGTCAGTGCGGCCTCGATGTTGAGGTGGACGTCTTCCTTGTCGAGCGACCAGGCGAACTGGCCGGCGCGAATCTCGGCCAGCAGCTCGGCCATGCCACGGCGGATCGACTCGAGATCGTCCTTGGACAGGACGCCGACGTGGTGCAACATGGCGGCGTGTGCCAGCGAACCCTGAATATCGAACTCGGCCAGCCGATAATCGAAGGGAATCGACGCGGTATAGCGTTTGACGATTTCGGAAACCGGCTCGGAAAAGCGGCCGGACCAGGCGGCGGGGGCGCTGTCAGGCGGCGTCGATGACGTGCTCATGGGGCAAACGGGGAATGAAAAGAAAGAATCATAACAACCGGCAGGTCGAATTGCCGAACTTCTGTCGCCTGGGGGTGAACCTGCGTATCGCGCTGACGGTCGAGGCGGCGCTGGTGGCCGGGGTGGTGGCGCGCGTACCGGACGTGCCGGCGTTCTGGGCGGAATTCATCGCACTGTCTGCGCTGGCGCAACCTGCGCTGCTGCTGACCCTGCTGGCGCTGTGCGCAACGGGGCGCTGGCTGCGCAGCCAATCTTATCGGCTGGGCGTGGGGTTTACGCTCGCGCTGGGCGTGACGGTGCCGCTGCTGGCCACGCTGTGGCTGAATCCGCTGCTGGCCAGTTCGCTGCCGGTTCCGCCTGCCGGCGTCGCAGTTTTTGCGCTGCTGGTCGGCGCAGGCCTGCTGGCCTATTTCAACCTGCGCGCCCGTGCGCTGTCGCCTGCCATCACCGAGGCGCGCTTGCAGGCCCTGCAGGCGCGCATCCGTCCGCATTTCCTGTTCAACAGCCTCAACGCCGTGCTGTCGCTGGTGCGCAGCGATCCGCGCCGGGCCGAGCATGCGCTGGAAAACATGGCCGATCTGTTTCGTGCGCTGATGGGCAATGCCAGCCAGCTGGCGCCGCTGGAAGACGAGGTGGCGCTCACCCGTGCCTACCTGGAACTGGAACAACTGCGCCTAGGCGATCGTTTGCAGGTGGTCTGGCACATCAAAAAAATGCCGGGCGACGCGCTGATTCCGCCCCTGGTGATCCAGCCGCTGGTGGAGAACGCGGTCTACCACGGCATCGAACCGCAGCCTGAAGGCGGCGAAATAAGCCTCAACCTCTACCGCAGCGCCGACAAGGTACACATCGTGGTGCGTAATCCCATCGCCACCGACGTCAGCCACCACAAGGGAAACCGCATCGCACTGGCCAATATCCGGGAACGCCTGATGCTGCACTTCGATCTCGACGCCCAGCTCAAGTTGGAGCCGCTGGGCGCCGTTTATCAGGTGCACATCGTGATTCCCTACACCCGTGAACGCACCCAACCTGCCCCTGCGCGTCCTCATCGTCGATGACGAGGCGCCCGCGCGTCGCCGTTTGCGCGACGTGCTGGCGGATTGCTCCGCCCAGTTGCCGTCCGACATCGTCGGCGAAGTCGGCAACGGACTCGATGCGCTGGATCGGGTGCAGCAGGTGCCGGTCGACGTGGTGCTGCTCGACATCCGCATGCCCGGCATGGACGGCCTGGAATGCGCTGCCCATCTAAATCGTCTGTCGGCGCCACCCGCCATCATCTTCAGTACCGCCTACGATGCCTATGCCTGCCAGGCCTTCGATCTGAATGCGGTCGACTACCTGCTGAAGCCGGTGCGCGCCGACCGTCTGGTACGTGCGCTGTCGAGGGCACACCGGCTGAATGCGGTGGCGCTCGACCATTTGCGCGAGGCACATCCGAAGGCGCGCACCCATCTGTCGGTCAACGAGAAAGGCCGCATCGTGCTGATCCCGGTGGCGGACATCCTCTATCTCAAGGCGGAGCTCAAGTACGTCACCGTGCGCACCCCCTTGCGCGAATTTCTCATCGAGGAATCGCTCACCCGGCTCGAAAGCGAGTTCGGCGATGCTTTCCTGCGCATCCACCGCAACTGCCTGGTCGCCAGCGTGCGCATCCGCGAAATCGGCAAGTTGCCGGGCGAGGACGATGGTCATTTCCTGCGTCTGGACGGGCTGGATGAGCGGCTGATGGTGAGCCGGCGCCAGTATTCCGCCCTGCGCGACAGACTCAAATCCGGCTAAAGGCTGGCCTATATGTTCCGGTGGCATGGGGCATACATGCGCGGATAGGGGGCCTGCAGAGGGTTAAAAACCCGTTTTTTTAAGCTGCTTGTAAAAAAATTGTTCAATACAATCAATTTGTTATATTGAGACTACAACTAAAGTTGTATAGCCAAATCCTGCACGCCTTCATAGGATGAACGCGCTTGTTGGTTTGACCGCAAGCTGGAAGTTCTCCGCAATGAGGGGGTGTCTCCTCTGTTCTGCCGGGTTCGCAAGAACCCGGCATTTTTTTGCCCGCGCTGGGTATCATCGCGGACATGAAAAACGATATCCCTGATCTCACCGAAACCGAACTGGCAAGCGAAACCGTNNCCTGCCCGATGGCCGCGAATCGACGCGCGAATACATTGTCCATCCCGGCGCCGTCGTCATCATTCCGGTGTTCGACAACGGCGATCTGCTGCTGGAACGCCAGCACCGCTACCCTTTGCGCCGCGATTTCATCGAACTGCCGGCCGGCAAGATCGATCCCGGCGAGGACGACCTCAGCTGCGCGAAGCGCGAACTGGAGGAGGAAACCGGCTACACCGCGGCCGAGTGGCGCGAAGTCACCACCATCTATCCCTGCATCGGCTACTCCGACGAGCGGCTGGCGTTCTATCTGGCGAAGGGGCTCACGGAAGGCGAGCACGGCCGCGACCACGACGAGTTCCTGGAAATCTTCCGTCTGCCGTTCGCCGAGGCGATGCAATGGGNNGCAGGGCTGGTAAGCCCCCGCCAAATTGGACGCAGGCGGGCTGGTAAGTCCTTGCCTCGAAGCCGGTCAGCCGGGTTGGTAAGCCAGGTTCGGCGCCAGCCAGCGCTCCGCTTCCGCGAGCGTCCAGCCCTTGCGGCGCGCGTAATCCTCGACCTGGTCGCGCTCGATCTTGGCCACGGCGAAATACTGGCTGTCGGGGTGCGACAGATAGAAGCCCGACACGGCGGCACCGGGCCACATGGCGAAGTTCTCGGTCAGCTTGACGCCGATCTGCGCGGTCGCATCGAGCACCTCGAACAGCGGCGCCTTCTCGCTGTGCTCGGGACAGGCGGGGTAGCCGGGCGCGGGTCGGATGCCCTGGTATTTTTCCGCGATCAGCTCGTCATTGGCGAGCGCTTCCTCGCTGGCATAGCCCCAGTATTCCTTGCGCACGCGCAGATGCAGGTGTTCGGCAAAGGCTTCGNNCGATGCCGGCGGTCACCACGAAGGCGCCGAGATAGTCCTTCTGCCCGCTGGCCTTGGGCGCGACGAAATCGGCGATGCACAGGTTGGCGCGGCCTTCCGGCTTCTTCATCTGCTGGCGCAGGTTGTGCCAAGTCATCCGCACCGTCTCGCGCGACTCGTCGGTGTAGACCTCGATGTCGTCGTCGTTGACCGTGTTGGCCGGG
>DONB01000124.1 GCA_003510325.1 Thiobacillus sp.
TCGTACGACTGGCGCAGCGAGATCGCGCCGGCCGCCGGGCTGTCGATGTGGCCGTAGGAGCCGCCGCCGGAGGTGTTGATGACGTTGCCGTGACCCAGGTTCTCGAAGAAGCCGGGCAGACGCAGCGCGTTCATGCCGCCGGAGATGATCGGGGTGGTGGGCTTCATGCCGTACCACTTCTGGAAGTAGACCGGGCCTTGGCACTCGTCGCGCTCGATCATGTAGGCGATCAGCTTGTCGGTAGCGTCGCCTTCCATCTTGCCGTAGCCCATGGTGCCGACGTGGATGCCCGAAGCCCCCTGCAGACGCGAGATCTTGGCCAGCACGAACGCGGTGTAGCCGCGCTTGGCGGACGGCGAGGTGATCATGCCGTGGCCGGCGCGGTGGTAATGCAGGTACTGGTTGGGGTACTGACGGCGGGCAGTGGTGATCATGCCGGGGCCGCCGACGAAACCGTCGACCAGGAAGGCCACCTTGTCGGCGTCGGCGCCGAAGGTTTCCAGGATGTAGTCGGCGCGGGCGCACATTTCATAGTGGTCGTCCGCGGTGATGTTGGCGGAGAACAGCTTGGGCTGGCCGGTTTCGTCCTGCGCGCGCTTCATGGCGTCGGCCACCAGCGGGATCACCTTCTTCATCGGGGCGAACACCTGGTTGCCCTGGGGTTCGTCGTTCTTGATGAAGTCGCCGCCCAGCCAGAACTGGTAGGCCGCGTGGGCGAAGGGCTCGGGACGCAGGCCCAGCTTCGGCTTGATGATGGTGCCGGCGATGTAGCCGCCGTTGACGACCGGGCGGCCGAGGATGCGCCACATGTCGGAGATGTCCTTGGCGGGGCCGTCGAACAGCTGGATGGCGCGCTCGGGCACGTAGAAGTCATGGATCTTGGCGTGCTCGATGTCGCCCATGCCCTGGTTGTTGCCGATCACCAGCGTCAGGAAGGAGACGATCATCATGCGGCCGTCGGTGACGTTGCGGTCGAACAGGTCGATCGGGTAGGCGATCCGCATGTCTTCGGTGGCTTCGTCGATGTAGTACACCAGCGCGTCGACGCCCTTGGTGAACTCGTCGGTGGTGCAGACTTCGACGTTGGTGCCGGTCGAGGACTCGGCGGCGAAGTGAGCGGCCGCTTCCAGGTAGCCGTAGCCGGCCTTGGGCTTCATCTTGTAGGCGACGAGGATGTGCTTGCCACCCTTGATCAGGTCTTCCTCTTTCAGGGAGAGGTCGGCGTAACGTGCGGATTGATCCATTGCATGACTCCTGCGAGTGATAAAAAGCTTCAGGAGCAAGGCCCCCGAAAACGACAGGGGCGGACTATACGGGCGTGCTTATATAATGAATATTCAATTGTTATGATAAAAACTATATAAATTGCCTTATATATTGATTGAGTCATGCGCCGACTGACGCTCCGCCAATTCCGGGTCTTCGAGGCCGTCGCGCGCAACCTGTCGTTCTCGCGCGCGGCCGAAGAGCTGCACCTGTCGCAGCCCGCGGTCTCGATGCAGGTACGCGGGATCGAGATGATTTTGGGGATGCCGCTCACCGAGCAGCTGGGCAAGAAAATCTATCTCACCGACGCCGGGCGTGAGGTGCTGTACGCCAGCCAGGCGATCACCGCACGGCTGGACGACCTGCAGAACAACCTCGCGCAGCTCAAGGGCGTCGACAGCGGCAGCCTGCGGCTTGCGGTGACGTCGACGGTCAACGCTGTCGCCACCGGCATTCTGGTGCGTTTCCGCGGCGGGCACCCGGGCGTGGCTGTCCACCTCGACGTGTCCAATCGCGCCACCGTGCTGGATCTGTTGGCGAACAACCGCATCGACCTCGCGATCATGGGGCAGGTGCCGGAGGACCTCCACCTCGCGGCAACGCGCTTCATGGACAACCCGCTGGTGGTGATCGCGCCGCACGACCATCCGCTGGCGGGCCGACGCAAGGTGTCGATCGAGGCGCTCGCGGCTGAATCCTTCCTGGTGCGGGAAGCCGGCTCCGGTACGCGCGGCGCGATGGAACGATTCTTCGCCGCACGCGGGCTGGATATCCGCAGCAGCATGGAGATGAGCAGCAACGAGGCGATCCGTCAGGCCGTGCAGGCCGGGCTGGGGCTCGGCATCCTGTCGCTGCAGACGCTGGAAATGGAGCTGGCTTTGAAGCGGTTGGCGGTGCTGAACGTCGAGGGCTTTCCCATCATGCGTCACTGGTACGTGGTGCACCGCACCGACAAGCGGCTGTCACCGGTGGCGCAGGCGTTCAAGCAGTTCGTGCTGGCCGACGCCAGCACGAAGCCGGCGCGGCGCAGCTAGGGCGTATCAACACTAATTTCACGCCCTAGGCCTCTGGCCGATAGGGCAGGCTCGCCGCGGCGCCCGCCGTAGCAAGCGTCGAGCGTCTTCAGCGCGACTTCCTTGGTCTTGAAGATGTGGTCGCCGGGAATCACGCTCGACAGTCCGCTCTTCTCGAACGCGGCCATCACCTGACGCTTGAGGCTGCTGAAATAGAGGCTCACGTTGCGCTCGCGCAGCTGCTCGGCCAGCGCACGCAGCTTCTCCTCGCCCGACGCGTCGAGGTCGTTGATGCCGCTGCCGATGACCAGCACCGCCTGCGCCTGCGGGAAACGCTCCAGCGCCTGCAGCACCACGTCCTCGAAGTAGGCGACATTGACGAAGTTGAGCGAACCGTCGAAGCGCAGCACCACGTAGTATTCGCTGATCGCCGGCAACTTGTAGGTGTCGATGCCACCGAGCACGCCGTCCGGGTGGCGGCCGAGGATCTCGGCGCGCGGCCGCATGTTGCGGAACAGATAGAGCGCGACCGTGAGCCCGACGCCGAGCAGGATGCCGTTGGCGAGCGCGGGTGCCATCGCGAGCGTGGCGACGAAGGTGGCAATGCCGACCACCGCATCCGGACGGTTGGCCTTCCACGCGTGCACCAGCGGCGCAACGCGTACCAGGCCAAATACCGCGAGCATAATGACGGCGGCCAGCACCGCTTGGGGCAGGTGATACAGAAGCGGCGTGAGGAACAGCATCACCACGAGCACGCCGAGCGCGCTCACGATTGCGAACAGGCCGGTGCACGCGCCCTCGCGCGCGGCTACTGCGGAACGCGAGAACGAGCCGCTCACCACGTAGGCATGGAAGAAGCTGCCGACGATGTTGGCCAGCCCCTGCCCCACCAATTCGCGGTTGGTGTCGATACGCTGCCCGGTCTTGGCGCTGATCGCCTTGGAGATCGACGTGGCCTCCATGAACCCGAGCAGGGCCATGACCAGCGCGGCAGGCAACAGCGGCAGCACCAGCGCCCAGTCGACGTGCGGCACCTGGAAGCCGGGCAGACCCGCCGGGATCGCGCCGACCACCTCGCCGCCGCCGGTGAACTTCACCTGCCCGCCGTCGACGCTGCCGAAGCGCCAGTGACCCATGCCGAGCGGCTCGCTCTGAGGCATCTCGCCTGCAACGACGAATTGAGGTTCGCCATTCGGGCCGGACTCGCGCGTGAAATCGATCTGGTGCAGCTGGATGCGAAGCCGCATGATCTGTTCGTCGAGTGCCGCCGCAGCGGCCTGGTTGCGTGCGATCTCTGTCTTCAGGTCGAACCGCACATCCGGGGTCGCGCCGCCGGCGGTCTCGGCCCGTGCCAGCTCGGTCTGCAGGTCCCCAGTGGCTTCTCCGATGCGCTTGCGCTCGACGGCGGCCCGGTCGAGCCGCACCACCAGCGCTCGAACCGTATCGTCCTGGATGGCCTGGACGACCGCCTTCGACGTGCGCTCGAAGCCGACTGCGTAGCTGACGAGCGTGGTGAGAACGATGGCGATCAGCACGCCGGGCAGCCGTGGCATGCGCTTTTGCAGCAGGAAGATGAGGCCGAACGCGCCGAGGCCGAACACCAGCGTCGGCCAGTGCGTGCTGCCTAGCTGCTGCAACACCACCCACAGATCCGCAAGGAACCAGCCGCTGCGCGGCATCGGCACGTTGAGCAGCTTGTTGAGCTGCGACAGCCCGATGATCAGGGCAGCGGCATTGGTGAACCCGATGATCACCGGATGCGACAGGAAATTGACCACCATCCCGAGCCGGAATAGCCCCAGCGCCAGCCGCAGGATGCCGACCATCAGGGCGAGCATCACCGACAGCGTGATGAAGGTTTCGCTGCCGGTCGCGGCGTAGGGAATCAGAGCCGCCGCCGACATCAGCGACAGCATCGCGGTCGGGCCCGTGTGCAGCTGTCGCAGCGAGCCCCACAGCGAGGCGACGATCACCGGCAGGAAGCCGGCGTATAGGCCATACACTACCGGCAGTCCCGCGAGCTGGGCGTAGGCCATACCCTGCGGAACCAGAATGAGGGCGACGGTGATGCCGGCGAGCAGATCCGCACGCACGCTCTCGCGCGTCATGGGAAACCACGCGAGGAAGGGCAACAGCCGCGTCAGTAGAGGATTCGTGCGCGTCAACATCGGTCTCTCCGTCAGGCTTGCAAGCGAGGTCTTTGCGCTCATCCATCGCCGGACCCGAGCCCGGCGCATTCCACTAGGGTCGAAACGACCCGGTCTTGCGCGGTGATGCGAATCACCGCACCTCGCGCACCCCGGCAGGCGGGTGCCGCATCCCCGCGGCCGCTGGGGGTGACCCGGCGCTGCGGNNCCGCAGCCGCGACCGCCTTGTCGACGGCGGCCGGCGCCTTCTGTTGGGTTTTCACCTTGCGCACGCCCGCGGCGAGCTTGCCTGATGCCTTGTTCATGAGCTCAATACCTCCTTGATGATTGCTTCCACATCCTCGACCGCTGCCGCGCCGCGGCTGCCGAGCGCATACACGCTGCCGCCTTCCAGCGCGGCGCTGCGGAATGCCGCGCGCCGCGTCAGTCCGCTCGCCAGCGCCGGCAGACCGAATTCGGCCAGCGCCTGCTGCATCGCCCCCGACAGCGCATTGCGGCGGTCGAGCTGATTCACGACCAGGTACGCGCGCAGCTGCCTGTTTCGCCGCTGCGTCGCGCGCACCGTCTCGACCATGTCCACGCTCGCCCACAGGTCCAGCGGCGAAGGCTGCACCGGGATCAGCACCACGTCGACCGCCTGCATCACTTGCTGGAGCGCGCTCGACTGCAGGTGCGGCGGGCAGTCCACCAGCACGTAGCGGTGCGCGCGTGCCGCGTCGCGGATTACGACGTCGACTGCGCCCTTGCCGAGCGGGCGTACCGGCGGCAGATCGCCGGATTCGCTGCCGGCCCGCGCCCAGTGCCCGGCCGAGCCTTGAGGATCGGCGTCGAGCAGGGCGGTCGCGCCGCGCCGGTGCAGGCCGGCGGCGAGATTCACCGCCAGCGTGGTCTTGCCGGTCCCGCCCTTCTGGTTCGCCAGCGCGATGCGCAAGGCGGCCACCGCTTCAGGCCGCGCCCGGGGCGAGCGCGTCGATCTGCTGCGCCAGCGCGACGAGATCGGGGCCGACCTTCTTGCCGTCGGCGTCGAGCGTGACGCTGACGTAAGTCTTGCCGAAGCTGAGGTTCGGATAGTGCTGCGCCGCTTCGGCCACTTTCGCCACGCCGTCGAGGAAGCGCCGGGTCTCGGCGTAGGTCTCGAACTCGAAGCGCCGGCTCAGCATCGGCGGCAGATCCTGCCGCTGCCAGAGCGGGATCGGATTGTTGTCCTCAGGCATAACGTTTCTCCTTCGATCTCAGGTCGGCTTCCATCCGGTCGAGTTCCTGCAGGTGTTCCAGCTCGTCGTGCAGGATCTTCTGGAACAGCCCGTGGTGGGCGGCATCGCGAACGCGCACACAGTACGCGGCGGCTTCCTCGTAAAGGCGCACCGCCTCGACCTCGAGCACGCGGTCGATCGCGAGCATCTCCTCCAGCGTGCGGCCCAGCCGAACCGGCGGCAGCTGCATGGCGTTGGGCGCCGCGCCGAGCTTAAGCAGTGCATCGGTCAGACTCGAGACGTGCCCGAGCTCCTCGATGACGTCCTGGTGGAAGTGGCTGCAGTAATCCGCCAGCTGCCACAGGTCGCACAGCCTGGACTGGGCCATGTACTGCTGTACCGCAGCCATCTCATGTCCCAATGCCCGGTTGAGATACCCCAGTAGTCGTGGATCCATCGCCTGTCCTCGCTCGTGTTGCTCAGAAGTTGACGCAGGCCCCCTCGCCGTCGCGCCCGCCGCCGCCGGCATCCGCCTCGGTCGGCAGGATACCTTCGACTTCGTTGTGGACGCGGGCGATGATGTGGGCGGCGACCAGGCCGTCGCCCACGCGCTCGCATGCATCCGCACCGGCACGCACCGCAGCGTTGACCGCGCCGGTTTCGCCTCGAACGAGCACGGTGACATAGCCGCCGCCGACGAACTGACGGCCGATCAGCCGCACTTCCGCCGCCTTGGTCATCGCGTCCGCCGCCTCGATCGCGGGAACCAGACCGCGCGTCTCGATCATGCCGAGCGCGATGCCGGTGGCCGTGCCCGTCCTGACCGAACGCTTCGTTTCAACTGCCATGTCCATGGCGCGCCCCGATCAGGCCGCGGCCGCAGTCGGCAGGATGCCTTCGACCTCACCGTGCACGCGGGCGATGATGTGGGCGGCGACCAGGCCGTCACCCACGCGCTCGCATGCATCCGCACCGGCACGCACCGCAGCGTTGACCGCGCCGGTTTCGCCGCGCACCAGCACAGTCACGTAGCCACCGCCGACGAACTGGCGGCCGATCAGGCGCACCTCGGCGGCCTTGGTCATCGCGTCGGCGGCTTCGATCGCCGGCACCAGACCACGCGTTTCAATCATTCCCAGGGCGATGCCCGTCATTGCGTTTGCCATGCTGTTTCTCCTTTACACGGTTAATGAAAATGCCTTGCTTGCTTCGTGACACTCTTCCGTCACACTCCACTGGTCGATGATCCCGAGGATCGTCAAATCAGTAAGAATCCTGTAATCGCCGGCGCCGTAGCGGGCGGCCGAGCCGCCGGCGGTAAACACCCATTTCCCTTCCGGCACGCCCACCGGGTCCACCGCCACGGAGAGCTTGCCCTTCTCGTCGGCCAGCACGCGCAGCGAGGCGCTGAACAGGCCCGGAATACGCCGGGTGCACACCAGATCCGACACCACGCGCATGATCTCCATGTCAGTGCTCCTGCCAGTGATCGATGATGCCGATGATGGTCAGGTCGCTCGGAAAGTCCTTCGCGCCCGCCGCCTCGCGCGCCGCCGAGCTGCCGACGCAGATCACCCAGTCGCCCGGGATGCAGCCCACCGCGTCCACCGCCACGCTACGCGCGCCGCCGGTCTTTTCGCGCACCACCAGCAGCGGGCGGTGGCCCATTTCGCGCACGCGGTTGGTCGAGACCAGGGTTTTTTCCACTTGCATGATCTTCATGCCTTCACCTCATGCCCATGCGGTTTGGTATTGATGTCCATCACGGCTTCCTGCGCGCTGCCCGGCGCCTTGCCCTGCACCGTCATGCCGCAATACAGCAGGCCCTCCTTCGCCAGCGTCGGATAGCGCGTCTCGATCGCAGCCTTGACCTGCCGGCAGCGCGCCACCGCGCGCTCGCGCGAACCCGGCACCTGCTCGTCGTAGCGGTAATGGATCGCGATCGGAATCGGCAGGCCGCGCGCCACGTTCAGGCCGCTGAAGATCTTGATGCCGACATCCATGTCTGCCGCGCCTTCTTCGATCGTGTACAGATGACCGAAGTAGGCGAGGTTGCGCAGATGCACCTCGTCGAAGCCGTCGCCGATGTTGATGAAGCGCTCGGCGTGGCCGATGTCGGCGTAACGTCCGTTGTGCTGGACGCACACGTAGTCGATCTGCGACAGGTTGTTCGTGAGCAGACGCTCGATCAGGCGACGCATGCCCGCCTCGGGCGCGCTGCGGCCATGCCCACGCACTGCCTCGTCGATCGCCGCGTCCAGGCGCCAGCGCGCTTCCGAGGCCGCCATGCCGGTGGTCTGGTGGTACACGGCGAGGTTGTCGACGAAGCATTCCGTGTTCATTTCACCATTGGCGTCCGGCACGTGGATCTTGATTGCGTCGTTGTCGGTATCGACCCCGATCAGCAGCGTCGCCACTGAAGCGCCGCAACAGAAACCGTTCTCGATCGCGGTGCGGAACGCCGCCAGGCGGTCGAGCGCAGCCTGCGCCGCTTTCCTGTCGTCGCTTCCGTGGGCCGCGCAACCCTCGTGATGCGGATCCGAACTGCTTCAGTGATAGACCGCGATCTTGAGATAGCGCGTGCCGGCATCCGACAGCGTCGGCACGCCTTCGCGGAAGCGGCGCAGCTCGGTCTCGGTCCACTGCCGCACGTTGAGCTCGACGTCGAACATCGCGCCTGCGTAGGACTTGCGGCGGCGCACTGCCTGGTGTGGCAGGNNAGGCACAGGGGCTGATGTCGAGTTCGTGGAAGCCGCACTCGATGAAGAAGCGTTGCATCGCTTCCGCCTCGGCATGTCCGTTCCAGCGCGCGATGAAGTCGCGCGCCAGCGCGTGGTAAGTCTGCAGCACGCTGTGGCCGTAGAGCGTGCGCATGTCGAGGGTGGTCACCCAGGCGTCGGCGAGCACGTCCTGCGGCAACTCGAAGCCGAGCCGCTCACGCGCGACCTGCTGCGCCCGCTGCTCGAAGCCGGTTTCATGCTGTTGCGCGGCGATCTCCCTGAGCGCAGGCACGATGGCATCGAAGCGTTGGCGCACCGTGCGCTCGTACTCGGCCAACTCCGCATTGCGCGCGGCGTCGATCAGCGGATGGGCCTGCGGCGCACACACGCTGCTCACGCACTCGCTGCCACGCTCCTGCATGCCGGGCGGGCAGAAGCTGACACGCTGCGGCCAGCTCGGCAAACTGCTCGCGGCCGGCGCGGTGCGCATCGCCATACCCGCCGGGGCGGGTTGGCGCGCGCGCATCGCATCGAGACGTTGACGGGTGTTCATTGCGGGTCGTCCTCGCTACGCCTGCTCAGCCCCGGGCGCCGCCGGAGACGGTGATCGCCGCGCCCGCGCTGGAATTGCCGCTGCTGCCGGTGATGCGGCTGGCGGTCGGCGCCGGGGTCGGGGTCTCGGCGTCGCGGAAGGCGCGTGCGCTCATCCCGGTGCCGCGCACATCGCCACGCAGAGTCGGGTTGCGACGGCTCGCCGAACCTTCAGTGCCGGTCACGCGATTTCCGCGGTCCCACGCGTCGCCGGTGATGTGGCGCTCGCCTCCTGCGCCGGTAATGCGGTCGGGCGCGGGTTCAGCCTCGGGTTGCGGAGCAGCCGGAACGGCCGCGGCAGCGGTTTCGTCGCGATAGCGGAATTCGGGCGTACCGGACACCAGGCCGGTGGCGCGCGCCAGCGGGCCGGTGTGCNNGGCCGTAGGCGTTACCGGTAACGCGGCGCGCCTCGCTCGACTGCGCGGCGCGCGCCGGCGACATCACGGAAAAGTCGCCGGTACGATTGTCGCCCTGACCGGCGTCCATGGCATTGCCGGTGATCGCGGCCGGCGCCTGCGAGCCTTCGGGGCCGCGGCTGCGGTAGGCCTGCGCCATCGGCGCACGGCCGCAGGCGGCCGCGGTCTGGCTTTCGCCCACATAGGGGGTGCCGCTCACCGGCTGGCAGGCGCCGCGCTCGTTGCCGGTCATCTTGTCGTCCGGCCCCGGCTGGATGCCGGTGAGGTCTGCGCTGCGCCCGAGGCGGGCGCGATTGATCGCTTCTGCCGCGGTACGCGCCGCGCAGAACTCGGCGTACTGATCGGCGCCGATGTAGGCGGTGCCGGTCACCGGCTTGCAGGTGCCGTGCTCGTCACCGGTCACGCGTGTCGAACGGCCGACCTGGGTACCGGATACATCCAGACCTTTGAGGGTGCGCGACACACCGCCCTTGGCTGGCGACTGATAGGGCTCGGCGCGACAGAAGGAGACGAATTCTTCCATATTGACGTAGTCGGAACCCGTCACGCGCGCGCAGGCGCCCGGCTCATCGCCGGAAAGTTTCGACGAGCGACCCGGTAGGGTGCCGCTCACCGTTGCGCCATTGCTCGTGCGACGGGTTTCCACCTTTTTTGGGCCGCTGCCCTCCGCGGCGGGGCGCGCCAACGCGTCGGCGTAGGCGCTGCCGGTGACGTGGCGGCCAGCGCCGGCTTCGCCGCCGGTCACCTTCGTGGCGCGTGCGAGGTCGCTGCCTGACACGGCATTGCGGCCGGCAGTCATGCCCATCACCGCCTTTTCCGCGCGCGGCTCGGGCGCCGTGCCGCAGAACTCGCCGGCCTGCTCGGCAGCGAGGTATTCGGTGCCGGTCACGCGCTTGCAGGTGCCGGTCTCATCCCCGGTCACCCGGGTGCTGCGACCCACTTCGGTGCCGGTCACGCGACGGCCGCGGCTGGTGCTGGTGAGGCCGACCTTGGCAGGCGCCGGCTCGGGCAGCGTGCCGCAGAATTCGCCGAACTGCTCGGCGCCCACATATTCGGTGCCGGTGACGGTGCGGCAGGTGCCCGCCTCGTTGGNNCCTTCGGAGGCTCGGGCTTGATGCGACCGCAGGGGCGGCAGGGCGGCGCATCGCCACGGCCGCGCAGCGACTGCTCGATGCGACGCTGGCGCACGGCGGAGATCGGCTCCAGCGCCACGGGCGTAGCCGGGCGCGCTTCCTCGACGCGTGCGGAATAGGTCTCGCTGTGCTGGCAGCCGGCCTTCGGTGTTTCGGCAGGTGCCGCAGGCGTCGCCGCGACGCTTGGAGCGGGTGCGCTGGTGCGCGCTGCCATGCGGGCTTCGGTCGCGCTCTTGGGCGCAGCGGTCGGGCCGGCCTTGAGTGCACTCTTCCCATGGAGGGAGAGCGCCTGGCGGCGGGCGATGGCCGCTTCCCGGCCGCTGAGGCGTTCGCCCGTGGCGGTTGCTGTCGCTTCACTCATAATCTGGTTTCCTTATGCTTCAGCCGTTGATCATTAGGGTCTGGCGTCGGGCAGCCGTGCCTATTGCCCTTGTTGCGAACTATAAAGAGGTGATTGCATAATAAAAAATGAATAATATTTATTGTTTTCATTCACTAAGGTGAATGGTTGATTCTTCAGAAAGGCAGCCTATGAATGTGACATTTCGCCAATTGCGCCTGCTGGAAGCGGTGGCACGCCATTCCAGCTTCACCCGTGCCTCGGAGGAACTGCATCTGACCCAGCCCGCGGTTTCGACCCAGATCAAGCAGCTCGAGGAGGAGGTCGGCATGCCGCTGTTCGAACAGATGGGCAAGAAGATCTTCCTCACCGAGGCGGGCAAGGAGGTCTATGCCTTCAGCCGCACCATCGCCCAGCAGTTCCGCGACATCGAATCCGTCCTCGACGACATGAAGGGCGTGAAGCGCGGCACCCTGTCGCTCACCGTCACCAGCACCGGCAAGTACTTCGCGCCCTACCTGCTGGCGGCATTTCTCAAACGCCACCCCGGTACCCAGGTGCATCTCGAGGTCACCAACCGCGAGGAAGTCGTGCAGGAGCTGCAGAACAACACGCCGGACATGGCGATCATGGGGACGCCGCCCGACAACATCGAACTGCAGTCCCAGGCCTTCATGCAGAACCCGCTGGTGATCATCGCACCGCCGGATCATCCGCTCGTCGGTGCCGCCCGCGTGCCGCTCGCCCGCCTGGTCGAGGAAAACTTCATCCTTCGCGAGCGCGGTTCCGGCACGCGCAACGCGGTCGAGCGCTTCTTCCAGCAGCGCGGCGTCAAGCTCAACACCTCGATGGAGATGAGCCGCAACGAGGCGATCAAGCATGCGGTGATGGCCGGGCTGGGCCTCGGCATCGTCTCGCTGCACACGCTGGAGTTCGAACTGGAGCTGGGCCGCGTCGCCATTCTCAGCGTCGAGGGCTTCCCGATCATGAAGGAGTGGTACATGGTCCATCGCAGCGGCAAGCGCATGTCGCCGATCGCGCAGGCCTTCCACGAATTCGTACTGAACGAGGCGGACCGCATCATGAAACTGCCGCAGCCCAAGCCGGTGACGCGTTCGCGCCGGCGCGTGACGCGCTCCTAGCATGGATGCGGAAGGCCAGGACGTTCAGCTCTTGAACTTCACCAGCCGGCTCACCTGGATGTCGGAGATGAACACCACGCCGGTGTGGCTGCTGAAGAAGGGCGAGAAGCCTTCGAGAATCGGCTCGACCAGTTCGGTCGGCACGGCGACGATGATCATGATCAGCACGGCATCCTCGTTGAACATCAGATGGCCTTCGTGGAAGCCGTGGCGGCCCTTGCCCGAGAGGTTGCCGACGATGGTGTAGCCGGTCACGCCGGCGCGATCGAGCAGGTCGGTGGCGAATTCCTGGTGCGCGCCCTCGAGGATGATCTCGATCTTTTTCACGGGGCTGAGGTTGAGGTGGTTCATAGCACGAGCTCCTTCTCTTCGACGGCGCCGCCGGCGGCGCGCAGCGGACGCTGCTGCCAGGCCCCGTCCTCGAATACATGGGCGGCGTAGGTTTCGGGGTCCACCACGACCATGCGCAGCCAGCCGTTGTGCACGAGGTTCCTGACCTTGACTACGCCTTCGATCGCCGCGCGCGCGTGCGCGAACGGCGCCTCGATCACCGTGAGCAGGCGCAGCGGTTCGTGGTAGGGCACGCCGTCCTTGAGCACGGTCTGCGCCGGCAGCCCGGTGCGCAGGTCGGAGAGATTGCCGGTCATGACGCCGAAGCGGCCGGCGATGTTGTGATAGACCTTGCTGCCGCTGCCGTAATGGGCGTTGTCCACTGCCGAAAAGTAGTGCTCCATGTTGATCCACTGTCCCACCACGAGCGGACCGGCGAGGATGTTCTCCAGCAGCCGCCCCCTGCGATCACAGCGGTAGTCGTAGGAGTGCAGGAACACGCGTCCCTCGAGGTCGAGCTGGCCGGTGACGTGGCGGCGGCCGATGACGAAGGCCGCGTTGCGCGCCAAGCCCCACTCCGGGCGCACCTGCGACCAGTCCATGGCGTTGCGCCGCGCCAGCCGGTAGGCGCTCGCCGGGTCGCCGCCCCTGCCCGCAGCGGTGGCCTCGCCCTCGAGCGTGGCCATGCGTTCGGCCGCACACAGGCGCGAGGCCGCCTGCAACCCGTTGCTCAGGCGTTCGGTGTAGACGAGGTGGCTCGGCGGCAACAGGTCGAGGTCGTACAGGCGCAGTTCGTCGGTGGTGGTGTTGTGGAAGGCAGGGACGAACCAGGTGTCGTCTGGAATCGCGACGCCCTGCTCGCGCAGGCGCGCGCGCACCGCCGGCTTGTTCGCGATCTGCGCCAGTACGCGGGCGTTGGTGATGCCGTGGTTGCCGCCGCAGGCGCCGCAGTCGAGCGCGGATTCGTAGGGGTTGTTCTCGGACGTGCTGCCGTGGCCGGCCAGCAGCACGAAGCGCGAGAAGTCTTCGACGAGGCCGATCGAGCGCAGCGCCTGGCCGACGAAATGCACCTGCTCGTCGAGCGTAAAGCCGATGCGCCCCAGGCGCTCGAGCTGGATCTGCGCATAACCACGGTTGATGCGGTAGACGGTCCGCAGGCGCTCGATGAAACGCGCCTCGGCCTCGGCGTCGAGCCTGAATGCACGCGCGAAACCGGTGGCCCCGGTGTGGTTGCCGAGCGCCGCCTCGCGCAGTTCGCGGATCATCTCGTCGGTGATCGCTTCGCGCTGGATGTCGAGCTCGCGCCCCACCGCCTTGACGATCATAGCGCGCTGCAGCGAGCGGATGATGGATTCGGCCTGCTCGCGCGACAGCTTGTCGAGCAGCAGACGGCTGTCCGGCTTGTCCGGGTGCAGCCGCTGGCGCCAGCAGGCATAGGCGAGCGGCGCGAGACTCTTGCCGAACATGTCGAGGCCGAACAGGAGACCGATCGCCTCTACCGTGATGAAAGGCGACAGCACCGAGGCCTTCAGTTCGTGGAACACCTGCTCCAGCGTCGAGACGAAGGCCTCGTCATCGATACTGCGCGCGATCGCGAGTTCCAGCACCACGTTCTTCGGGCTCGCCACCACCGGGCAAAGATGGGTCTCGCTGCCCTTCTCCAGGCCGATCAAACTGACCGGCACGCCGAAGAAGCCGGCGATGCCGAAGGTCTGGTAGTCGCCAACCTTCTCCAGATGGCGCCGGATGCGTTCCGAACGCACGTCGATGCAGAACATCACCTGCGCGAAAGGCCGCTTCTCGCGCGGTGCCGGCCGGGCCAGGTCGAGACCATGCAGCAGCCGGCCCAT
>DONB01000032.1 GCA_003510325.1 Thiobacillus sp.
CGAAAGTGACTGGCAAGACGGCTTGCGGCAGGGGCGGACATTCGGTCAGAAGTGGCTCCCAATGGGCTAGATCCGTTGACAGGCTTCGGTATACGTTCTCTTCAGACTCAAGACGTTCTTCAAACGGCCAATCTGGCCATCGGAGAATGATCATGCACATGCCTGCAAATGAAATCACCGCCACTAAACGCCAGGTCTGGAATGCCGGAAGGACCGTCGGCGCGAAGCGTGCTTTGAAACGTAAGCATTCGGTGAAGGCCGCGGATCAGGCGGCTTGGCGTTGATCTTCGGCGGCTCGCCAATTCCATGGCAACAGTTCTTGGAGACGGTTCTGTGGGATGTCGGCGATGCGGCTGAGCACATCGGCTAGCCAAGCCTGGGGATCTATATCGTTGAGCTTCGCTGTGCCAATGAGGCTCATCATGAAGGCGGTGCGCTGGCCGCCGCGATCTGAACCAGCGAAGAGCCATGATTTTCTGCCCAGAGCTATGCCCCTCAGCGCCCGTTCCGCCGCGTTGTTCGTAAGGCAGATGCGGCCATCGTCGAGGAATGCGGTGAAGGCGGGCCACGCCTTGAGCATATAATCCATGGCCTCGGCCACATCACTGTTCTTCGATAGCTTTGACCGGCTGTCGCGCATCCATTCCTCCAGATCGGCAACCAGCGGCGCGCTGAGTTCCTGCCGAAGGGCGAGACGCTCGTGGGCCGATCTGCCGTTGATGGCGCGCTCGATGTCGAAGATCGCGTCGATACGGCGGACCGCCTCCACCGCCAGCGGCGAGATGACGGGTGCCTTCTTCCGGCGCTTCTTGAGCTGCGCGGCGACATCGGCCAGCTCGAAGAAATAACGGCGCGCGTGGCTCCAGCAAAGGGCGCGGGTCAGCGGCGCCGGCAGGCGGTTGCCATGGAACAGGGCATTATAGCCGGCATAGGCATCAGCCTGAAGAATGCCTCTCCAACCGCGCAGATGGCCCACAGGATGCTCGCCCCGCCGGTCGCGGGAATAATGGAAGATCGCTGCGGGCGGCGCCGGTCCGCCAAAAGGTCGATCATCCCGAACATAGGTCCAGATCCGGCCCGTATCGGTCTTGGTCTTGGCCAGCACTGGCACCGTCGTATCGTCGCCATGCAATCGCTCGGCGGCAAGGACGTGGGCTTCGATCAGCAGATAGAGCGGCATCAGCGCGGCGGTGCAGGTGCCGACCTGATCGGCCAGAGTGGAAAGGCTCAGGTCCACGCCTTCCCGGGCGTAGCGATCACGCTGGCGGTTAAGCGGTTGATGCGCGCCGAACTTCTCGAACAGCAGCATCGCAAGGAAGCTGGGACCGAAGAGCCCGCGGGGCGTCACATGGAACGGCGCCGGCGGTTGTGCGATTTTCTCACAATCCCGACAGGAGAACTTCTCCCGCACGGTCTGAACCACCTTCCACTGTCGCGGCACAACCTCGAGCGTCTCGGTGATATCCTCACCCAGCTTGCACAGCCGTTCCGAGCCGCAGCAGGGGCAGGCATCGGGCGCGGCGATGACGACGCGCTCGCGCGGCAGATGCTCGGGCAAGGCCTTGCGGGCGGGCCGCTTGCGCTCGAACGGTGCTACGTTGGTCTTCGCCGCTGCCAGGGCAGCCAGGAACTCATCTTCGCTGGCCGAGGTCTCGTACTCTTCGAACGTCAGCTCCATCTGGTCGAGCAGGTGGCGGGTGCGTTCGGATCGCTGACCAAAGAGGGTGCGGCGCATCTTCTCATTCTGCAGTTCGAGAAGGGCGTTGCGGGCTTCCAGATCGGCGTTGATCGCCTTGATCCGGGCGACTTCAGCGGCAACAGCTTCGGCCGCGGCAAGCCGCTCGCGAAGGTACTGGATCTCTGCTTGCGCCGCGTCACCCATGACCAAAGGCATAGCAGAAAAGCACCGGAATCTCTAGCTTTTTAGCTCTCTGACATCGATTATCCGGCCAGTGTCGGCCGCCAGGTTGCTTGCGGATTACGCCAGTCGATCGCCTCCAACATGCAAGCCAACTGGGAGGCAGAGATGGCAATTACCCCGTCTACAGCCGATGGCCAGATATACTTCCCGCGCTCCAGGCGCTTGGCATAGAGCGACATGCCAATGCCATCATGCCACAGGATCTTGCACAGGTCGCCACGGCGCCCTCGGAAGACATAAAGATCACCGGCATGGGGATCCCGCCTGAAGCTCTGCTGTATCTGCAGGGCCAAGGATCGCATGCCCTTCCTCATATCGGTATGCCCGGTCGCGATCCATATCCGGACGCCGGAGGGAACTGGGATCACGGCTTGACCGACCGCAACACTGCCGACACCAACCCAGGCGATGCGCCAGCGGGGATGCGTACGATCGCCCGCTCGAACTCCACGATGATCGCCGATCCGATCACCGGCACTGGATCGGGCTGCACCTGCACCTCTGCAAAGCCCTGCGCTGCCTGACCCATCTGCCGCCGCCATCTGTAGATCTGGTTCGGCCGAAGATCAGCACGGCGGGCAATCTCCGCCACGTTCGCGCCGGGCGCCGAAACAGCCGCGACCAACTCACGCTTCTGCTGGTCGGTCCACACCCGCCGCCGCTCCGGGCCTGAAATTACCGTGATCTGACTCATCGCACCGTCCCTAGTACCGGTGCAAACACCAGCGCTTGCACCGGTGCCATCTCGAAATATCAGCCGATCACCGCAAGGCGGCCCTCACCGGAGCGATACGATTGCGGTGCTCTACACGGAATATCTGTGGGAATCGGCGTCCGACGGCTGGG
>DONB01000144.1 GCA_003510325.1 Thiobacillus sp.
GCCGGCCCATGTAGTGCGCCTCCAGCGCGCCCAGCCACATGCCCCCTTCCTCCTGCTCGAAGCGGGCGAGCATGGCGGTGAGACGGGCGACGTCGTCGGGCGCCAGGCGGTGCAGGGCGTCGGCCATGCCGGCGCAGATCGCGAGCCGGCGCAGCGCGGCGGCATGGCGCTGCGCNNGCGTGCCCTTGCGTTCGGCGTGTTCGCGCAGCAGCGCCAGGCCCAGCACGAGGCGGATCGCGAGATAGTCGACCAGGTCGGCGGGATAGTGGCGGGCCCAGTGATAGTGCTTGGCTCCCGCGCGCCAGCGGATGAAGCCGGCCCAGCCGTGCAGCCGCGTCAGCTCGCAGGTGAAATGGTTCATCCAGTCGTCCTCGGACACGCCGAGCTCGTCCATGACGTGGCTGATGATGCCTTCCGGGGTGTCGTCGACGGCGAGGATGCGCTTGATGTGCAGGCCGCGGATGAACAAGCGCAGGTTGCGCCGCGCCACCGCGCTCCAGGCGGCGAACAGGCCTTTTTCGCGCCCCGGCATCTGCCACACCGACTGCCCCTCGTCGAAGAAATCGAGGCAGCTCTTGATCACCAGCTCGTCGAGCGTCGCGCCGATCTCGGTGCCGAACAGCATGTCGNNTTGGCATAGAGCGGCCGGCCTGGCGGCATGTCGGCGCCGACCTGCGACGCCAGCGCCGCGCCGCCGATCTCGCGCGGCGGCAGTGCATGGCCGGCCAGTACGGCGTGGATATCGCCCGCGTGAGCGAGTGCAGGCGGCGCGCCGATCGGCGTCTCGATCCCGGTCAGGAGCGTCATCAGCAGCCGCTGCCGATCGAGTCCGGGAATATCCGGCTGCCCGGCGAGGAAGCGTGCCACCTGGTCCGCCAGCACGGCGCGGTCCACCTTGCCCGCGGCCAGTTGGCGCTGCTGCAACGCGCGCGGCAGGTAGCCGTGTGCACGGAACAGGCGCTCGCCCATGGCCACGGCCTCGTCGAACGGCAGATGCTCCAGACCGTAGAGCGGGTTGTGGTGGATAAAGGTACGCATCGGCCAGAAGTAGGGAATGGGCTCCCCGGCCACGTGGACGATGGCACGGATCTTGAGACGCCGCCCGAGCGCCAGGTTCATAGGCCACCTCCCGTCAGATAGAGACCGGCAATCACGAAAGCGCCCAGCACGCCAGCGTAGGCCAGGCTCGAGGTGCGCCCGATGTCGCCGGAGGGCACGGCGCGCTCGGCGCCGAAGATGAAGCCCTGCAGCAGCTTCGTCGCGGCCCAGCCCCACACCAGCCAGATCGCCAGCACACCCAGCGCGCCGCTCCAGTCGNNCAGCAGATTCAGCAGCGCGAAGAAGCCCGGGAAGGGCGGCGTGGCGACGGCCGCCAGTACCGTCAGCGTCAGCACGCCGGACAGGCGCGGCAGGCTGCCGATGAGCCCGCCCTGCAGTCCCGCGTAGGCGGCGCCGAAGCGGCGCGCCAGCGGACGCGCGAGCAGGGCCACGAGCGCCGAGGGCAGGCTGAACCAGAAGGCGAACGCATGCAGTTCCGCGCGATCGGCGCCGCCGGCGGCGAGCGCCCAGGTCAGCGCCAGCGCGGAGGTGGCGAGAAAGCCGGCCCACTGGCCCATGTCGCGCACGGTGAGCAGGCGCAGGGCGTAGAACCCGGCCGTAAGCAGCGCCCACGGCACGACGTAGTGCGGCACCGCGTACGATGCAAGCTGCAGCAGCGCCACGCCGAGCTGCGGCCACGCGAGCAGCAGCACGCAGCGCGCGACCGGCTCGCGCAGCTGCGCGAGGGCGCCGTTGAGCACGACGCTCAGCGGGAACAGCGGCAGGAACAGCGCGGCGATCAGCAGCAGCGTCATGTCACACCCACCGCAGCCAGACGTTGAGACGCCGCGACAGCCCCAGCACGGCCTGCGTCAGCCAGGTATAGACGTCGGCGACGTAGAACTCGCGTGAGAGCAGCGAATAGAGCGCCAGCCGCAGCGGCGAGGCGCCGCCGCTGCGCGAGCCGCCGTTGGCCGTGGCGTAGTAGGTGGCCAGCCAGCCCCCGACGACCGCGACCGTGAGGATGGCCGCGAGCGCCTCGAAGGTCCCGAGCGGAATGCTGGCCGCTGCGTAGAGACGGTCGCTGAATGCACGGTCCGGATAGAGGAACAGATCGAAGGCATGGCCGATCCAGGTGTAGCCGGCGACGACGATGACCAGCGACAGGATGATCATCGCCATCAGCCGCCACGGGTTGCCGGCGCGCAGGCGGTAGGTCACGAACAGCAGCTGTGCGCCGGTGACCCAGCCGAAGAACAGCAGGATGATCGCGCCTTGGCGCCCGACGAAGTCGTCGTCGACCAGCCAGTGCGACAGGCCGAGGATGACGAAGGGCACGACCACGGTAAGCGCCGCAGCGACGACCCAGGGCAGGCGGTAGGCAACCGGCTTGCGCTCGACCACGAAGGTGTACACGTCGTCGTGCGGCACGCCGTCGTGCTTGCGCGCATTGTTGATCACGCTGCCGGCGCCGAGGAACAGCGTGCCCTTGAACAGGCCATGCGCGATGAGGTGGTAGATCGCCAGCGAGAACGCGCCGACGCCGGCCTCGACGAACATGAAGCCCATCTGGCCCATGGTCGAATAGCCGAGCGACTTCTTGATGTCGTTCTGCATCAGCATCAGCACCGAGCCGAGTATGGCCGTGACCAGTCCGACTACGAACACCAGGTGCAGCACTTCGCCAGCGTGCACGAACACCGGGGCGAAGCGGTTGATGATGAACCCGCCGGCATTGACGATGCCGGCGTGCATCAGCGCCGACACCGGCGTCGGCCCCTCCATGGTGTAGGGCAGCCAGGTGTGCAGGGGAAACTGCGCCGAGCGCGCAAAGGCGGCGAGCGCGACCAGGAACGCGACCACCGTCGTCAGCGGCAGGCCAAGGATGTGGTGCGCGCCGGGATCGGCAGCGATCTGCTGGAACAACGCCGGAAGCGACGTCGTCCCGTAGGCCTGATAAAGCAGGACAGCAGCCAGGATCAGCGGCAGATCGCCGAGGCGATAGGTGAAGAACGACCAGAAGGCGTAGCGCTGGGCGGCGGGGCGCGCGGTGTCGTGGCCGAGCAGAAAGTAGAGCAGCACCCCGATCAGGTGCCACGCCACCAGCAGGGTGACGAGATCGCCCGCGGCCACCATCAGCAGGATCGCCGCGGCCATCAGGTCGAGCAGGATGTAGAAGCGCGCATAGCCCGGCTCCTCGGCCATGTAGCGCACGGCGTAGACGTGCACCACCAGGCTGATGCCGGCGACCATCAGGGCCATCAGGCTGGCCAGCGGATCGAGATAGAGGCTGCCCCAGCTCTGGCCGAGCGACACCCAGTGCGGCTGACCATCGGCCAGATAGAACGCGAGCGAGGCCGCGGCGAGCAGAAAGGTGAGGACGGCGAAACTGACGCTCAGGCGCGCGATGCGGCGCCGCGGCCGATCGGCAAGCAGTGCGATCAACAAGGCCGAAAGCAAGGGTGTGGCCGGAAGCAGAACCGTGAGTTTGTCCACCGCGTCAGTTCCCCCTGGTTAAGCGTCGTCTTCGTTTGGCGCCCGCAGGGGACTGCCGGCTGCGCAGCGTGGCTGCTGCGCGCGTGCCCAAGAGACGGCGGGATCAACCCATAAACCAGCCGCACCAAAAAGACCATGAAAGCACATCAACTTTTTATCACGCGGAGGCGGTCCGAGAGGGCGATATAGACATATCAGACCGACATCTACGTGATCACAGGAACAATCCTAGAGTTGTCGATCCATACATAACAGTCTTAATTTCTTATAGGAACAATAAACCATAGTGAATGGATCAGGCCGCAGGAAACGACTCGGTACGCTTCGCCGGGAGAAAGGCCGGGCGCCTCCGATGTCGGCCGTCGCGGGTTGTCCCGCATGCGTTCTCGGGATTAAGCGGGCCGTACGGGCAAGCGCTTTTCGTCGACGGTGCAAGGATTCACGGACTCCGTTCCGAGCCCGGCACCCTAGCCACGCGGCGCGGCCGCACGCTAGAATCGCAGCGTCGGGGCGCCAGCCCCCGGCGTCTGGATGACTCATCCGCAGACGGTGTCCCGTCCAAGTCTGGTTTTCATCCTTCAACTTGGAGCGACGCGCTTGGACACCGACCCCACGACCGCACCCGCACGCCCCACCCTCGGCGTAGCCTTCAAATACTGGCTCAAGCTCGGCTTCATCAGTTTCGGCGGCCCCGCCGGGCAGATTTCGATGATGCACCAGGAGCTGGTGGAAAAACGCCGCTGGATTTCCGAGCACCGCTATCTTCACGCGCTCAACTACTGCATGCTGCTGCCCGGTCCCGAGGCCACCCAGCTGGCGATCTACATCAGCTGGCTGATGCACGGCATCCGCGGCGGCATCATCGCCGGCGTGCTGTTCTTCCTGCCGTCCTTTCTGCTGCTGTCGCTGCTCGCCGGCCTGTATCTCGCCTATGGCGCCCTGCCCTGGGTGCAGGGCCTCTTCTACGGCATCCGCCCGGCGGTGGTGGCGGTGGTGCTGTTCGCGGCCTGGCGCATCGGCAGCCGGGCGCTGAAGAACGAGGTGCTGTGGGGGATGGCGGCGCTCGCCTTCATCGGCATCTTCTTTTTCGACATCGCGTTTCCGTGGATCGTGCTGGCTGCCGGATTGCTCGGTGCGCTCGGCGGCAAGCTCGCGCCGCACAAGTTCAAGAGCGGCGGCGGGCACGGCGCCAGCGCCCGCGAATACGGCCCCGCGATCATCGACGACGACACGCCGCCGCCGGCCCACGCGCGCTTTTCCTGGCGCAAGCTCGCGTGGAAGCTCGGCGCCTTCGTGCTGATCTGGCTGGGAGCGATGGCGGCAATCTCCGGCGTGCCCGATCTCTTCCACATGGGCGATTTCTTCACCAGGGCGGCCTTCCTCACCATCGGCGGCGCCTATGCGGTGCTGCCCTATGTCTACCAGGGCGGCGTCGAGCACTACCAGTGGCTGACCGGGCCGCAGATGATGGACGGGCTGGCGCTGGGCGAAGCCACGCCGGGACCGCTGATCATGGTCGTCACCTGGGTCGGCTATCTCGGCGGCGTCGCCAAGGGCGTGTTCGACAACCCGGTGGCGGCAGGGCTTGCGGGCGCGACGGTGGCGACCTTCTTCACCTTCCTGCCCTCCTTCCTGTTCATCCTCGCCGGCGGCCCGCTGGTCGAGGCCACCCGCGGCGAGATTCGCTTCACCGCACCGCTCACCGGCATCACCGCGGCAGTGGTCGGCGTGATTCTCAATCTGGCGGTATTCTTCGCCTGGCACACCTTCTGGCCGCAGGGCACGGCCGACGCGCCCTTCGCCGGCAGCTTCGACGGGTTTCCGGTCATCGTCGCCGTCGCCGCCTTCATCGCCCTGTGGAAATACAAGGCCGACATCATGATGGTGATCGGCGTGTGCGCCCTGCTCGGGCTGGCTTATTCATTCTTCATGTAAGGACACATCATGGAACCCACTGCTCAACCCCTGAAGCGCTGCGGCTGCGGTGCCCCGACCGACAAATGCCCGGACCTGCCGCGCACGATCGCACCCGCGCAGCTCGACCCGGACACCACCCTGGTGTTCGACGTGCGGCGCGAGGCCGACTTTGCCGCGTCCGATGAAATCATTCCCGGCGCGATGTGGAAGAACCCGGACAAGATCGACGTCTGGATCGGCGCGCTGCCGCTCACCCAGGACGTGGTGATCTACTGCGTGCGCGGCGGCAGCGTGTCGAACAGCGTGGTCGACCGCTTGCAGGCCGCGGGCGTGAAGGCGCGCTTCATCGAGGGCGGCCTCGAGGCGTACAAGGCGGCGGGCGGCAAGATCGCGAAAAAATGAAATGGGTCACCCGGGCGCGGCCGAAGATCGACCGTATCGCCTGTCCCTGGCTGATCGCACGCTTCATCGACCCG
>DONB01000095.1 GCA_003510325.1 Thiobacillus sp.
CGTCCAATGGCGACCCGATGCTGTTCATTCCGCTGAAGGACGCGCAGGAAGCGCAGTTCCTCAAGGACAACGACGCCATCGTCGAGGACCGCAAGCGGCTCGCCGCCAACCCGGCGGTCAACCGCCCAGGACAGCCCGGCGTGCTCGACGCGGTGCAGGCGATCCAGACCTCCAGCCGCAAGGTCAACGCGGTGCTGCTGCGGCTGCAGCCAGGCGCGGACGCGCGCGCGGTGGCCGACGCCATCGCGCGCTGGCAGCGGTTCACCGCGTATACCAGTGGCGACATGGAAGACATCCTGGTGGCCAAGCTGATCGCNNCCATCGCCGCGATGATCATGCAGGAGGCGCTGGGGCTCGGCGTGATCGGCTTCTTCGTCGGCAAGTTCGCCGCCACGCTGTGGGCGCCAGCCTTTCCCAAATACGTGTTGCTGGAAAACGGCGACGCGGTGCGCGCCTTCGTGCTGACCCTGGCGGTGTGCGCGCTGGCCTCGGTGCTGGCGATCCGCGCCGCGCTCAGGATCGACCCGGCGGAGGCGATCGGTGGCTGAACCCGCAATCCTTATAGAAGGCATCGCCAAGCGCTACGGCCACGGCAGCGCCGCGGTCGACGCGCTGAAGGGCGTCGACATGACAGTTTATCCGGGCGAGGTGGTCGGGCTGATCGGGCCGTCCGGATCCGGCAAGACGACGTTGTTGAAATGCCTGGGCGCGGTGATCGAGCCGACCGCCGGGAAATTCACCCTCGGCGGCGAGGTGATCTATGACAACGGCTGGAAGACCGACGACCTGCGCGCGCTGCGCCGTGACCGCATCGGCTTCGTGTTCCAGGCGCCCTACCTGATCCCGTTCCTCGACGCCACCGACAACGTCGCGTTGTTGCCGATGCTCGCCGGCGTGCCGAATGCCGAGGCGCGCAGCACCGCGCTGGAGATGCTGACCGCGCTCGACGTGCAGCACCGCGCCGAGGCGCGCATTCCCGAACTCTCGGGCGGCGAGCAGCAACGCGTGGCGATTGCGCGGGCGCTCGCCAACAAGCCGCCGATCATCCTCGCCGACGAGCCGACCGCGCCGCTCGACAGCGAACGCGCGCTCACCGTGGTGAAGATCCTCAACCGCCTGGCGCAGGAATTCCAGACCGCGATCATCGTCGTCACCCACGACGAAAAGATCATTCCCACCTTCAAACGCATTTACCATATCCGCGACGGCAAGACCTACGAAGAAGCAGGCGAAGGAAGACCTCTATGAAACTGACCTTTCTCGGCGCAGCGCGCGAAGTGACCGGCTCCAGCTATCTGGTGGAAGCCGATGGGGTGCGCTTTCTGGTCGACTGCGGCATGTTCCAGGGCGGGCGCGAGACGCGCGCCAAGAACCAGCGCGCGTTTTCCTTCGATCCGCGCAGCATCGATTTCGTCATCCTCACCCATGCCCACATCGACCATTCCGGCCTGCTGCCACGGCTGGTTGCGCTCGGTTTCAAGGGTGCCATCCACACGACCCGTGCCACCTGCGACCTGCTGGCGGTGATGCTGCCGGACTCCGCACACATCCAGGAGAAGGAAGCCGAATACGCCAACCTCAATCGTTTTCGCAAGGACATGGACCGGCGCGACAAGGCGCGCGGGCTGCCGCCGCGCGACACCGCACCGCTCTATACCGTGGCGCAGGCGCAGGCCTCGCTGAAGCAGCTGAACCCGGTCGACTACGACCTTGAAATCGCCCCGCACCCTCTGGTGCGCTGCACCTTCCGCGACGCCGGCCACATCCTCGGTTCGGCGATCGTCGAGGTGTGGGTGGGCGAAGGCGAGCGCCGCCGCAAGATCGTGTTCGCCGGCGACCTCGGTCAGCCCGCGCGGCCGCTGCTGCAGGATCCCACCCACATCCACGACGCCGACTATCTTCTCGTGGAATCGACCTACGGCAACCGCGACCACAAGAGCATGGAAGCGACACAGGACGAATTGGTGGAAGCGATCAACGACACCATCGAACGCAAAGGCGGCAACGTCATCATCCCCGCCTTCGCGGTGGGGCGAACCCAGGACATGCTCTACCTGCTGGCCGACCTGACCCGGCAGGGCCGCATCCCCAAGCTCACCGTGTTCGTCGATTCGCCGATGGCCACGGCTGCCACCGAGATCACCTACAAGCACATGGCGCTGCTGGATGACGAGACGCATGAACTGATGGGCCGTCACGGCGGNNTCGAGGACGTCGAGGAATCGAAATCGCTCGACCGTATCACCGGCGGCGCCGTCATCATCTCGGCCAGCGGCATGTGCGAGGCCGGGCGCATCAAGTTCCACCTGCGAGCCAACCTGGCGCGACGCGAATCGACGATCCTCATCACCGGCTTCCAGGCCGCCGGCACCTTCGGCCGCCGCCTGGTCGACGGCGCCAAGCGCGTGCGCCTGCTGGGCGAGGACATCCCGGTGCGCGCCGATCTCTACACCCTGGGCGGGCTGTCTGCACACGCCGACCGCACCGCGCTGCTCGCCTGGCTGGGGCACTTCCGCAACAAGCCGCGCCGGGTGTTCGTGG
>DONB01000211.1 GCA_003510325.1 Thiobacillus sp.
TGCTGATCCCCGGCATCGGCCGCGAAGTCAACGGCAGCCGCCGCTGGATTCCGCTCGGTTTCGCCAACCTGCAGCCGTCCGAGCTGATGAAGTTCCTCGCCGTGCTGTATGCCGCGGACTACACCACGCGCAAGGCCGCATTCATGCATGACTTCAAGAAGGGCTTCCTGCCGATGGCCGCGGTGATGCTGGTGGCAGGTGCCCTGCTGCTGCGCGAGCCGGACTTCGGTGCCTTCGTCGTCATCATTTCCATCGCCATGGGCATCCTGTTCCTCGGCGGACTCAACTGGAAGGTCTTCGCCGGCCTGGTGGTGGTGCTGCTGATCGGTTTTGTCCTGCTGATCCTGACGTCGCCCTACCGCCTGCAGCGCGTGTTGGGCTTCATGGATCCGTTTGCCGACCCCTACGGCAAGGGTTATCAGCTGTCGCACGCGCTGATCGCCTTCGGCCGCGGCGAATGGTTCGGCCTGGGCCTCGGGGGCAGCGTCGAGAAACTGTTCTACCTGCCGGAAGCGCATACCGATTTCCTGCTCGCCGTGATCGCCGAGGAATTCGGCTTCATCGGCGTCGCCGTGGTGGTCGCATTGTTCGCCTGGCTCATCGTCAAGGCCTTCGTGATCGGCCACCGTGCGGCCCAGCTCGAGCGCAATTTCTGTGCGCTGGTGGCGCAGGGCATCGGCATCTGGCTCGGCGTGCAGGCGCTCATCAACATGGGCGTGAACGTCGGCCTGTTGCCGACCAAGGGCCTCACTCTGCCCTTCCTGTCGTTCGGCGGCAGCGGCATCGTCGCCAACTGTCTGGCGATTGCCGTGCTGCTGCGCATCGACTGGGAGCATCGGCAGATGATGCGGGGGAAGACCTTCTGATGATGGATATGGCGATGGCCGTTCAGGCGCCAACCCCTCTCCCCAACCCTCTCCCTCAAGGGGAGAGGGTGCAAACGCTGGGCCCAAAGCGGCTCCACCGCACCCTGATGGTCATGGCCGGCGGCACCGGCGGTCACGTCTACCCTGCGCTGGCGGTGGCCGATGCGCTGCGCGCGCGTGGCTGGGACGTGTTCTGGCTCGGCACCAAGGCAGGTCTCGAATCGCGCGTCGTGCCGGCGGCTGGCATCGACATGGTGTGGGTGGCGATGGGGGGCGTGCGCGGCAAGGGTCTGCTGAAGAAAGTGCTGCTGCCGGCCATGCTGCTGGTCGCTTTCTGGCAGAGCCTCACTGCCATCCTCAAACGCCGTCCCGACGTGGTGCTCGGCATGGGCGGTTATACCGCCTTCCCGGGCGGCATGATGGCGAGTCTGTTGAACAGGCCGCTGGTGATCCACGAGCAGAATTCCGTCGGCGGACTGACCAACCGCGTGCTGGCCTGCCTGGCCGAGCGCGTGCTGACCGCTTTCCCCGAGGTGTTCACGCATGCGCACGACAAGCCCATCCCCTGCCGCCGCGTGACGACCGAGTGGGTGGGCAATCCAGTACGGAGCGATAACGCCGCTCTGGCAAATGAACAGCGCACGGACATCGCGGCGGCGCCGGCGGATGATCGCTCCGCACGTACCGGGCCGCTGCGCCTGCTGGTGGTGGGCGGCAGCCTCGGCGCCACTGCCTTGAACACCCTGGTGCCGCAGGCGCTTGCGCTGCTTCCTGCGGACAAGCGTCCGCAGGTGGTGCACCAGTCCGGTCGCCAGCATCTCGACGCCCTGCGCGCCAATTATGCCGCCGTCGGTGTCGAGGCCGAGGTGCGCGACTACATCGAAAACATGGCCGACGCATATCGCGCTTGCGACTTCGCCATATGCCGTGCCGGCGCGATGACCGTGGCCGAACTCGCCTGCGCCGGCGTGCCTGCGGTGCTGGTGCCCTTCCCGTTCGCGGTGGACGACCACCAGACCGGCAACGCCGAATTCCTCTCCGACGCGGGCGCGGGCTGGCTGATGCAGCAGAAGGATCTGACTGCGGAGAGGCTGGCGGCGCTGATCGGCGGACTCGACCGTGGCACGCTTGCCGCCATGTCGGACAAGGCCCTGGAGCTTGCCAAACCGGACGCGACCCGGCAGGTCGCCGATATTTGCGAGGCACTGGCGAAATGAAGCGCGCCGTCAAACATATTCACTTCGTTGGCATGGTCGATCCGAGCAGGGAGCAGGGCTCCCGCCTGCGGGATGCGACCGGCCGCGAGGAGCGCCGGATGCCGGCCTGCAGCTTGCCGAAGCGGAAGGGACAGCGATGAAGCACGCCGTCAAACACATCCACTTCGTCGGCATCGGCGGCGTCGGCATGAGCGGCATCGCCGAGGTGCTGCTGAACCTCGGCTACGCCGTGTCCGGTTCCGATCTGGCCGACAACGCAGTGACGCAGCGGCTGGCGACACTGGGCGCGCGCATCCACCGCGGCCATGCGGCCGAAAACATCGCCGTTGCCGACGTGGTCGTCACCTCGACCGCGGTGCAGGAGTCCAACCCCGAAGTGATTGCCGCGCGCGAGAAGAAGATTCCCATCGTGCCGCGCGCGCTGATGCTGGCCGAGCTGATGCGCCTGAAACAGGGCATCGCAGTGGCCGGGACGCACGGCAAGACCACCACCACCAGCCTGGTCGCCAGCATCCTCGGCGAGGCGGGAATGGATCCGACCTACGTCATCGGCGGCAAGCTCACCGCAGCCGGCACCAACGCGCGGCTGGGCCAGGGCGACTTCCTGGTCGCCGAAGCCGACGAGTCCGACGCGTCCTTCCTCTACCTCACGCCGGTGATCGCGATCGTCACCAATATCGACGCCGATCACATGGACACCTATGGCCATGACTTCGAACGCCTGAAAACGGCCTTCGTCGATTTCTGCCAGCGGCTGCCCTTCTATGGCATGGCAGTGCTGTGCATCGACGATCCGCACGTGCGCGAGATCCTGCCGCGCATCACCAAGCCGATCACCACCTACGGCTTCGATGAAGCGGCGCAGGTGCGCGCGGTCGATCCCCGTTTCGAGCACGGCCGCATGCATTTCACCGTCAAGCGCGAGGGCATGGCCGATCTCGACGTGGTGCTCAACCCCCCCGGCATGCACAACGTACTGAACGCGCTGGCGGCGATTGCGGTGGCCACCGAGGTCGACGCCCATGACGCCGCCATCGTCAAGGCGCTGGCGGAATTCCACGGTGTCGGTCGCCGTTTCCAGCGCTACGGCGAGCAGCCCGCCAAGGATGGCGGCAAGTACTGCCTGGTCGACGACTACGGCCACCACCCGGTGGAAATGGCGGCGACGCTCGCCGCGGCGCGTGGCGCCTTCCCGG